>WFTO01000206.1 GCA_015485435.1 Anaerolineae bacterium
GTGGGATTGGCGATTCCTGTTTTTGATTTTTTTCAGCACCGTGGTGGATTTCACTATTGGTCGAAAATTGGCTGTCGTGGAGGAAAAGCGACAGCGAAAAAGGCTTTTGGCTATTAGCTTAGTCGTGAATCTTGGTTTGTTAGGCTTTTTCAAATATTTTAATTTCTTTGTTGACAGCTTTGCCTCGGCATTTACCCTCTTCGGTGTCCATCTCCAGACGCCTGCTTTGCAGATTATCCTTCCGGTCGGCATCAGTTTTTACACATTTCAAACATTGAGCTACACCATCGACATTTATCGTCGAAAGCTAGAGCCTACTCAGTCCTTTGTGGCGTTTGCTGCATTTGTGAGTTTCTTTCCTCAGCTTGTGGCCGGCCCCATTGAACGCGCCTCGAATTTACTTCCTCAATTTCTTCAAAAACGATCATTTCACGAGGCCGAGGCGCGTGACGGACTGCGTCAGATCCTCTGGGGCCTGTTTAAGAAAATGGTGATTGCCGATGGATGCGCGCTCTATGTTGACGCGATTTTCAATCATGCCGGCTCATACACCGGCAGTACACTGCTGTTAGGCGCCATTCTTTTTTCCTTTCAGATTTATGGTGATTTTTCGGGTTACTCAGATATTGCCATTGGCTCCGCCAAGCTTTTCAACTTCAAGCTCATGCAGAACTTTGCTTATCCTTATTTCTCTCGAGATATTGCGGAATTCTGGCGACGATGGCATATCTCGTTATCCACCTGGTTCAGAGATTATCTGTATATTCCCTTAGGCGGCAGTCGCGGCAACGCCTGGCAGAAAGTTCGTAACACCTTCGCCATTTTTGTGGTCAGTGGTTTCTGGCATGGCGCCAATTGGACATTCATTGTCTGGGGCGCATTAAACGCCCTCTATTTCCTGCCGTTGATGTTGTTCAACAAACACAGAAAGCATTTGGATATTGTCGCCGCTGATACATGGCTGCCATCCTTCAAAGAATTGATAGCGATGATCATCACTTTTGGGCTTACCGTCTTGGCTTGGGTTTTCTTCCGGGCCGACAGTGTAGGCCAGGCGTTGATCATTTTTCGGCGCATTTTTTCCCCCTCCATCCTGACACGCCCATCAATTCGTGGCATGAGTCATTTGGAGGTCATCCTGGCATTGATTCTTTTCATGCTGGTATTGGAATGGCTGGGCCGGAAAGAGCCATATGGCATCGCCAAAATCGCAGCCAATCAACCCCGCGTGATCCGGTGGTTGTTTTACGCGTTCATCATTTTTCTGATCGGCATGTTTATGCAGACTACCGAAAGCCCATTTATTTACTTCCAATTTTAAGATGAAGCGATTCCTCGCCTCCCTGGGTTGGTTTTCGTTGCTTGCTGCACTGAGCTATGTCATCTGGCTCAGCGTTTGGGGAGACTACGCGCCCCCAGCATTCAAGCAAAATCTGAAATACAAACTGGGGGCGCCGGGCTTTACCTTTACTCGCCTGCAAGAAGCGGACCATTATGGAGAGGTCGATATTCTGTTTTTGGGGTCATCGCACGCATATCGCGGATTCGATGTCCGTATTTTTCGTCGATATGGTTACAGGACGTTTAATTTAGGAAGTAGTTCACAAACGCCCCTGCAAACAGAGATCCTTCTAAAGCGATATGTCGATTCGTTCCACCCCAGCTTGGTCATTTTTGAGGTGTCGCCGGTGGTTTTTTCTTTGGATGGCGTTGAATCCTCACTGGACATCCTTTCCAATGATCGGAACGACGTGCTTTCGGTGAAGCTGGCAATTGAACAAAACCATATCAAGGTATACAATACCCTCCTGTACGCCCTGTATCGTGATTGGACTCGCTCCGATGAAGATTTTTCAGAACCAGAGCAAAAAGACAAGGACGTCTATGTTTCTGGCGGATTTGTGGAAAGATCGTTGGCGAATTTCACACCCAAACCGTTCGACAAGACCTCATGGACGTTTCAAGACCGCCAATTCGCTGCATTCGAACGTTCGCTTCGTTTTCTGAAGCGCAGAGGAGTCCCCGTCATCCTCGTCAGAGCTCCGACCACGCAAGTCTGGCGAGAGGCCCATGTGAATGATGATGATTTTAATGCTCGCATGGCAAGTTATGGAACATTTTGGAATTTTAATGAGTTGCTTCAACTCAACGATCGCGTGCATTTTTACGATCCCCATCACTTGAACCAGGTGGGCGTCGAAATTTTCAATAAGAAGTTGGTGACGATGTTAATCGATCATGGTTTTTCGCCTTTGGCGCGTTGATAAACCATTCTCAGGAGTTCTTCATGTCTAAAAAGATTTTGGTTACCGGCGGCGCCGGTTATATTGGCAGCCACACTGTGCGTGAACTACAACGACAAGGCTTCGATGTCGTCGTTTTTGATAACCTCATCAAAGGCCATCGTCAGGCTGTAGAACATGCGCCGCTCATCGTCGGCGATTTGCTGAATCCAGAAGACATCCAGGCTGTCTTTCGTGAGCATCCCGACATTGCTGGGGTCATCCATTTCGCCGCTTATGTCGAAGTGGGTGAGAGTATGAAAAATCCTGGAAAGTATTTCCGTAACAACATTCAGGGTTCCGTCAATCTGTTGGATGCCATGATGGCTGCCGGGGTGAAGTATCTGGTTTTTTCTTCGACATGTGCAGTGTATGGCACGCCCGAGCAAGTGCCTGTCACCGAGCAGGAAAGTTATAAGCCCGAAAGCGTGTATGGTGCTTCCAAGCGCATGGCTGAACAGGTCATGGAGTGGTATGATCGCACAAAGGGTTTACGATTTACACCGTTGCGCTATTTCAATGCCTCGGGTGCAAGTTTTGATGGCCGCATCGGCGACGCCTACAAGCCCGCCAGTCGCCTCATTCCTCGTCTGATGGAATATTTGTTGGGACAACGAGATGATTTCATGGTCTTCGGCGATGATTATCCCACCCCCGATGGCACGGCAATCCGCGACTATATCCATGTGGATGATTTGGCCACCGCACATATCGCCGCGCTGCACTATTTGTGGCAGGGGGGAGAAAGCATGGCTTTCAATCTTGGCACGGGGAAGGGATCAAGCGTGATGGAGATCATCGACATGGTGCGAGAAGTCACGGGCCTCGATTTCGATGTTCGGGTCGGGCCGCGACGGCCAGGCGATCCCGTGCGCATCTGGGCAGACAATACTCGCGCCCGTCAGGTGTTAGGCTGGAAACCCAAATACGGCCTGCGGGAGATCATTGAAACCGATTGGCAATGGCACAAAGCGCATCCGCAGGGCTTTAATGGGTAGATCATGCAATATCACCACGGTGCGGTCCCATATTACACGTTTTCCTCCTTCGATGCGTTTCCTGAGCTTTTTCATGCAGTCTTTACACGGCATGGTGGTGTCAGCCCCAGGCCATGGCATAGCCTGAATTTGGGATGGAGCGTGGGGGATGCTCCCGAGCGGGTGGAGGAAAACTACCGTCGAATTGCTGCGACGATAGGCGTTTCGCGCGAAGATTTGACCACCACCTGGCAGGTGCACGGCAACACCATCTTGGTGGCGGATGAAACGCACCATGGCGGCAGCTTGGGCAAGGCGGACGGCTTGATTACCACCACGCCGCGCATTCCCCTGTTGCAGCGTTACGCAGACTGCACCCCCATCTTGATTTATGATCCGGCTCGTCGGGCGATTGGCATTGCCCATGCAGGCTGGCAAGGGGTGGTTCGTCGCACGGCCGCGGCCCTGGTGCACGCCATGACCGAGGTGTTCGGCTGCGATCCCACAACCATGGTGGCCGCTGTGGGACCAGCTATTGGCCCTTGCTGTTATGAGGTCGGCCCCGACGTCATCGAGGCCATTCGGGCGAGCCAGCATCAACCGGAGCGGTTACTGCGCCCAAGCGAGCGTGTAGGACACGCCTACCTTGATCTGTGGCAAGCCAACGCCAGCCAACTCGATGACATGGGCGTAGGGTCCATCGAAGTCGCTGCGCGATGCACTTCCTGTCATCGCAACGAGTTTTTCTCTCATCGGGGCGATGCTGGCAGAACTGGACGTTTCGCAGCGGTGATGATGCTGCAGGATATGGGAACAGGACGCCGAACGGTTGGTTGAAATTTGCCAAAAGGAATGCTTTCGGTTAGAGTCTTGTTCGTTTTTTCATCTAACTTATCTCCTTTTTTCGCAAGGTGAATCATGTTCAAGATCTTCAGCCGTACACAGCGTCCAGAACCTGAAGTTCTGGCCAAATGGGGACGCAATGATCCCTGTTGGTGTGGCAGCGGGAAAAAGTATAAACACTGTCACATGCCCAAGGATGTCATGAAAAAATGACACGCTTCACAAAGCCGGCATAAGCCGGTTTTTTCATGGTGTGATGTAATGCCTGAATCTGTTTGCCGTGCCGAATACGAAAAAATAGGTCATTGCTCAGGTAGGCGACTTGACGCCCCATGGTGCTCTGCTCTGCGTTTCGTTGCGCGGCCGGGGCGTCACGCGTCAAGCGTCATGACCTGGCATGCGCTGTTTTACCATCCAGGGGCCTTGATCCTGAGTGGATTCACAACCTGGCGGGCTTTCAAAC
>WFTO01000207.1 GCA_015485435.1 Anaerolineae bacterium
GTCATCGGCGGCACCTGTGCTGAAGGTTCGGGTTTTGCTATGCGCTGGGCTCGCGCTGGTTTGGATGTTGTTATTGGCTCACGATCAGCCGAAAAGGGAGCCAAAGTTGCAGCAGAACTCCGGGCTCAGTTGGGCGATGTGAAGCTGCGTGGAACCAGCAATCTGGAAGCCGCCCAAATGGCGGATGTCGTGGTGCTTTCCGTCCCCTATGAATCCCAGGAGCAGATCCTAGACAGCATTCTTCCGGGTTTGAAGGGAAAGGTGTTGGTCACCGTGGTGGCTCCTTTGTTGGGTGAAAAGAAGGGCCGTTATGTGCCTCCCGCCGGGGGCTCAGCCGCCATGGAGGCTCAGGCGCAGGTGGGACCAGAGACGCGCGTCGTGGCCGCGTTTCAAAATGTGAGTGCTCATCATCTGGCAGACCCCGATCACCACATAGATTGCGATGTGCTTGTCTGTGGCAATCGGCGGGCGGATCGGGAGATCGCCATCGCTCTGGCGCAAGCCGCGGGTATGCGCGGGGTTCATGCCGGGGCGCTTCAAAACAGCGCCGTCACTGAAGGCATGACTGCGGTGCTTATTTCTATCAACGCCATCTACAAAACGCGCAATGCTGGCATTCGCATCACCGGCATCGACGCTTAACCCCTTGCGGTCTCATTAAACTCGATTGTTCTCATGAGTTCTTCTACGATAACGCTCACAGGTCTTCCCGGTGTTCCCTTCATTCAGCCCGGGGATGATCTGGTTGCTATGACTTTGGCTGCACTGGACCGCGCTGGCCTGATTTTGCAGGATGGGGACATTTTGGTTTATGCATCGAAGATCATTTCGAAGGCAGAAGGAAGGCTGGTGCGTTTGCAAAATGTGGTGGTAACGCCTCAAGCTCGGGTCATTGCCGCCAGCATCGACAAAGACCCCCGCCTGGTGACGCTGATTCTGCAGGAATCCGCCCAGGTTCTGCGCACCCGTCCAGGCCTGATCATTGTCGAACACCGCTTGGGGTTCGTTTGCGCCAATGCCGGGATTGATCAATCCAACATCGCTGGCGACGACATTGCCTTGCTGTTACCCCGGGACCCAGATGCTTCCGCCCGTACGCTGCGCGCCGGACTGAAACAAGCTACAGGCGCCAACGTGGCCATTGTGATCAACGATAGCCATGGCCGGGCCTGGCGACAGGGAACGGTAGGCGTTGCTATTGGCATTGCAGGATTGCTACCCCTCACAGATCGGCGCGGCGAACGCGATCTGTTCGGCAGAGAGATGCGTGTCACGGTGTTGGGCACTGCGGATGAGATCGCTGCTGCGGCTTCGTTGTTACAAGGCGGCGCGGCCGAAGCCCTGCCCATTGTACACATGCGCGGCGCGCCCTACCTCATGGGTGAGGGCCGTTTGTCCGACCTGTTGCGCGCGAAAGAGCAAGATCTTTTTCGTTGATCCTTTCCCGCTTCACCGACTCGGCCAAACGCCCTAAAAAACGATGTGAAAAAGCCACAAAGCCCCGGAGAAACGCTTACTCCGGGGCTTTGTGTGATCGTTTCATGTCCGTTCTACATGCATCAATGCATGAAGATGCCTAACAGGCCAAAGCCGCCATACAGAGAGGCCACAAGACCAGCGAACACGACCGAAACCATGGACATCAGTTTGATCAAAATATTCAACGAGGGGCCGGATGTGTCTTTGAAAGGATCGCCCACGGTGTCGCCAACGACTGCAGCCTTGTGCGCTTCGGAGCCTTTGCCTCCAAATTCACCTTCTTCGATGTATTTTTTGGCGTTATCCCAGGCGCCGCCAGCATTGGCCATCATAATCGCCAGGGCAAAGCCTGCGGTCAGGCCGCCGATCAACAGCCCTAGCACGCCCGGAACGCCCAACAAGACGCCAACCAGCAGAGGAACCACAACGCCTAATAATGCGGGCAAAATCATTTCTTTCTGAGCCGCCTGGGTGCTGATTTCAACACATCGAGCGTAATCGGGCTTGGTTTTGCCTTCCAGAATGCCGGGCATTTCGCGGAACTGTCGACGCACTTCTTCTACCATGCCGGCAGCTGCGCGACCAACAGCCTCCATTGTAAGCGCCGCGAAGAAGAACGCTGTCACAGCGCCGATAAAGATGCCGATGAGCACTGCAGGATTCAATAGGGTGACCTCGTAATAGGTCATGAATTGTTTCATGCTCATTTCGGCCACAGGCACCATCTGCCCAGCGACCTCCACGCTTTTAATGCCCGCAAGATGGTCCAGGCCGTAGCGAATTTCTTCCAGATAGGCAGCCAACAAAGCCAACGCCGTCAGTGCAGCGGACCCAATAGCAAAGCCCTTCCCTGTGGCCGCAGTGGTGTTGCCCAACGCATCCAGCTGGTCCGTGCGATGGCGCACCTCCGGGGGCAAATTCGCCATCTCCGCATTGCCGCCAGCGTTGTCGGCGATGGGCCCATACGCGTCGGTGGCCAGGGTGATGCCCAATGTCGAAAGCATGCCTACGGCCGCAATGCCAACGCCGAACAGGCCCATCAGGGTGTTGGCGGCGCCGCCAACAATATAAAAGCTGATAAAGATGCCGACGGCAATGGCAAGCACGGGCACCATGGTCGAATTCATGCCTACGGCCAAACCCTCAATAATCACGGTGGCTGGACCAGTTAATGCGGATTGCGCAATGCGTTTCGTCGGTTTGTAGGCGTGGGAGGTGTAATATTCTGTCGCTTTTCCGATGATGATGCCGACGAGTAGACCGGTGACAATGGCCACCCAGACCTGCCACCAGTTAGGGAGTTTCAACAGGTACACGACCAAGCCAGCAAGGATGGCAATGCCGAGGGAGCTGGCATTAACGCCCTTGCCTAATGCCCCCATAAGTTCGGCCATTGAGGCCCCTTCACGGGTCCGCACCAGAAAAATTCCGAGGATCGAAAGCAGAACCCCAATGCCGGCCAGCGCAATGGGAGCGGCTAGGTATCGCAACTGCATATCAATGAGACTGACATTTCCCATAAAGTCGGCGTTGGCCACACTAATGGCAGCTACACCCAATGCTGCGGTTGCCAGGATAGAGCCAGCATAAGACTCATAAAGATCTGCACCCATGCCAGCTACATCGCCGACATTGTCACCGACATTGTCGGCAATCGTAGCGGGATTGCGAGGATCATCTTCGGGGATGCCTGCTTCCACCTTGCCCACCAGGTCTGCGCCGACATCCGCGGCTTTGGTATAAATGCCGCCGCCGACGCGGGCAAAAAGCGCTTGCAAAGAGGCGCCCATGCCAAAGCTCAGCATAATGACGGTGATCTGAGGCAAGGGACTGGCGGCTTCGCCAAAGAAGTCAGGCGGGAACAGGTAATAAAGAATCAGGAACCAGGCGGAAATATCGAGAAGAGCAAACCCAACGACGACCAGCCCCATCACGGCGCCCGCGCGGAATGCGATGGTTAATGCGTCGTTCAAGCCTTTGCGAGCAGCATTGGCCGCTCGAGCCGAGGCGTTGGTGGCTGTCTTCATGCCCAGGAATCCACACAAGCCGGAAAAGAAACCGCCCGTGAGGAATGCGAAGGGGACGACTTTGTTCTGTACAGAAAGTCCATACGCCAGGATCAAAAAGATTACAAACAAAGCCACGAACGCCGCCGCCACCACCTTGTATTGACGGGTCAAATAGGCCATGGCGCCTTCGCGTACAGCCTGAGCGATCTCAACCATTCGCTCGGTACCCTCACTGTATGTCATCACTGCTTTGTAGAAATACAGGGCAAACAACAAGGCCGTAATCGATCCGATAGGTCCAAGCCACCAAATCCATGGAATCGGTTCACGGCCTGTTGATTCGGCAAACCCTGCCGCCAACGCCTTGGTGGGCCCCAAAAAGATTGTGATTAGCCCCAGGACGAAAACGGCCACGAGAAACGTCATGAGTGTTCTTAAACGCTCACTTTTCTTCATTGTGCGGCTCCTCTGAGTAAATACAAAGTTTGACTTCATTGTCAGAACAATTTGGCCGCGGCATCATACTCCCGACGCGCGGCTAGGAAATTGTAACGATAGAGGCCGCGATTTGTCAAAAAAAGACCTACCTTTTTCAAGACCCATATTTCCCCACCTTTTTTCAAGAAATCGGTGGGCTTGCATGGGATTTTTTACACCACAGGAATCGATCCCGTCAAAGCCAAACAGGTTCTTATTCCCAACCGGTGGAGACAAGCCAAAACGCCACGCATCGTACACTCCCCGGCATTGCATCTCGAGGCTGGCGTTGGCAAAAATGATTTTCCTAACACGTAACAAGCTCACTCTCGCTGCTCGAGGAGAGCCTGTTAACGGTAAATTTTAACGTCAAGGGCATTTTAATTCCCCGCGGATGTATTGGCGCGGGCTGGTCCGTCGCCGACAATGTCTTGACGATGACTATCTTCCATGCTCTTGGCTAACGATCACAGGAAAATACACGCGATCTTTCCAATAAATTGGGGTTGCTCGCCCGCATCTCCAACGCCCAGTTTCGCAGATAGTCAGCAATACACGACCAGCAATGGAACCAACGTAATCAAAACAAATTTTGCCCATCTTTGCCAGCTGATGTTCATCGTTTTGGCGTTACCTTTCTTTGAATCCTTCTCCACGCTGTATGAAAGGTCAAAGAGTGTGTCTGCCGCGAGGGACGTTGGAGAAATACCCCAGGGCTACAACGTCCTGAGCACCAGATGCGCGAACGATTACTGCGGACGACTATCCGTCCTTTTGTCGCGAGATTGGCACCGTTGAGTTGAACAAAGTGTTGGGCATGACGAAGTTACAGGCCTGTGGCCAGGGATAATGAGTCGACGCCGTGACAGCACTAAACCGCTCCCGATTTCGTTGGCGACCCGCCATCCCATCCCAACTCAAAGGCATTGTTGACATGTCATGCGTCGAGCCAAGTTTGCTTGTCGTCGAACGATCTCCTAGTGGCGTCATACCACGCCAGAGCCAATGGTGCAATCACCCCCGAAACGCCGGAGACATTGCAACAGGTGCGTGTCAGCGTGGAAAATGATGGCCGACAAACAACGTGGGAGCTTACCGTGAAGAAAGCCATCGACATCGCAGGATAATTCAGTTAAACTCAATACGTGGTCTCCACGAAGTTTTTAACCAGGCGGCATGGGCCCATCTGGTTACTAGATGATTTTTTCAAACTTCATCGGTCGACCAGTGCTCCGCCATCCAACTTGCGTTGCCAGATGATTTGGTAAACGTTCATCAGCCGTCCGCAGTTGAAGTTCATTTCCTGAATCGTTATTCCCCAAAGACAATCACCACGAATTTTTGCCGATGGTCCGGCCTGATCATATGAGCAGCAGAAACGCGGCATAGCTTATGTCCAGCCTTCACATGTCCATGCACGTGCGAACGCCCACACCGCGGGGCCTGGCAATATACATGCTGGGCCCCCCGCGCATCGCGTGGCGCGGCCTCGACCTCTCCGTCTCGCGACGCCAGACCCGCGCCCTCCTTTACCGCCTGGCCATCGACGCACACCCTGTACCTCGCGAACACCTGGGCTTCCTCTTCTGGCCCGACACGAGTGAAACAGTTGCCCGTCAGAACCTGAGCCGCTTGCTCAACTTCCTGCGCAAAGCCTTACCCCATCCCGACCTCCTTCAAACCCATGAGGATATGGTCGGCCTGGACGTGGACCACGTGTGGTCCGACACCCGCGAGTTCGCCCAGGTCCACCTCGCGCTTCCTCGCGACGAAGCCGATCCGGAGCGGCGGCATCGCCTCGCGGCCCTCTACCGCGGCCCCTTCCTCGCCGGCTTCTCCCTCCCCGGTAGCCCCGAGTTCGACCTCTGGCTGGCGCACGAACGTCAGGGGTGGGAACGCCGTTACCTGGACGTGCTCAATCGCCTCATTGACCAGCACATGCGCCGCGGGGCCTACCAGGAGGCTATCACCTGGGCCCGGCGCTACCTGGACATTGACGAACTGGCCGAGAGCGTGCACCGGCGTCTTATCCAAAGCTACGCGGCCGTGGGCAACCGCCCGGCAGCGCTGCGCCAGTTCGAGCACTGTGCGACCGTCCTGGAACGGGAATTGGGCGTCAGTCCCCTGCCGGAAACCCGGGCCGCCTATCAGGCCGCGCTGGTCGGCACACGCCGAGTGGTGCCCCCA
>WFTO01000208.1 GCA_015485435.1 Anaerolineae bacterium
ATGCGAATCCGGACTTCAGGGGCGTATATATCTTCAGGACGACGATACACGGTAATGCTATTGGCCGTTAAGCTGCGCCAATACGCGCCTGCGCGATCATCTTCGTTCATTCCCGGCGGTGGTTGATTTCCAAAATCCACGCCCCCATAGTATCGCAGATTGATTCCACTGCCGCCGCTTCGGTATTGCATATCCACAATGTAATGATCGGGATTCCCGCCAATGTCATGAATCAATGTTTTGGCTTGGTTTTGGTTGAGGCCGATCCAGCCACTATCATACGTGGGTCGAGGCCTTCGCCAGATGCGAACTCGCGCCTGCGCCACATAGAGGTCTTCAGCCCGACGGAAAAGCGTGATACTCGTTGCAGTTAACGATCGCCAATACACCCCTATGCGGGAATGATTGTAGACGCCCCCCAATGTTTTTGCACCAAAATCTACTCCACCCAAAAACCGTTGATGCATTTCACCCCCATTGCTTTTATATTGCAAGTACACCACATAATCGTTCACATCTCCGCCAAGGCCGTGGGTCAACGTCTTTGCGGCGGAGGGCGTTAAGGACACCCAACCGCTGTCGTAGTCGGCGTAGGGATCGATCCAAATTCGAACTCGCACCCACTCGGCATAGGTATCTTCGGGGCGGCGAAAAACCCGAATCGAATCCGTTGTCAAATCACGCCAATAAGCGCCAACGCGATGGTTATTCCTGGTTCCAGAAAATGACTTCGCACCAAAATCTATCCCGCCATAATACCGCTGATTAATGCCGCTTAGGTTGCTTTTGTAATCCAAGACAACCACATAATCCTCTGCATCGCCCCCTAACCCATGATAGAACACATGCCCTTGTCCCTGTTGAAGAGGATACCACCCACTATCGTAGCTTGGACTGCCTGCAAAAGAAGAAGCAACGATGCCCATTGCGAAAGATTCCTGCACGACACCAGCGATTCCAGGCGTCTCAGAGCCATGGGGCAAGCCGCCTCCCTGCGCCAGGATTGGCCGCGGCCCAAACATCATGGACATCATGAAAGTAATCAGAAGCCAGGGAAAAAAACGTCTCATGATTTTCAGCCTCCGTGGGAGAAGAAAGATGAATCGGGAGCCCGCAAGGGGTCTGGAGACAGACGTTTTGATGGCCGCACAAACAACGCACCCCTATCAAGATAGCACTCTTTGTATGACCATTTTTAATATCTGGAGTATTAAATCATACGACATTGGATCTGTCCAACATATGCTCGTAAGGAGCATTCAGCCATCTGAATTTTTATCCCTGCATCTGGCTTGCCCCTGACATCCATCATCAACTACAATAAATTGATGGAAAGTGTTCTCATTCTAACGGCATGTTTTGCCTTTTGGGCGTTTTTACACAGTTTCTTCGCAGACAATCAGGTAAAAACCTGGTTTCGAGCGAGATGGCCGCGTGCCTATCGCGGCTATCGTTTGATCTACAACATCTTTGCAATCACCAGCCTGACGCCCCTGCTGTGGGCTTACTGGATTATGCCTGATAAGCTTCTTTGGCGCGCGTCCGATTCCTGGCAATGGTTGTTATTGGCCATTCAGGGAATCGGCCTTGTCGGGCTTATGTGGGCGCTGTTTCACACCCGGGTTGGTGAATTTTTGGGCGTCAGCCAACTCGATCCCGGCTTTGATCTTGACCACCCCGAACCCCTGCGGTTGAAGGGTCTTTATTGCTGGGTGCGACACCCTATCTATTTCTTCAGTCTTCTGTTGTTGTGGTTCTCTCCACAGATCACGGTAAACAGCCTGACCATCGCTGTTTTGGCGTCGCTTTATTTTTATTTCGGAGCAAAACATGAAGAAACCGGTCTGAGGAAAGCCTACGGCCCCATTTATGATCGCTATCGGCAACAGACGCCAATGCTCATTCCTCGACCGCAGAACTGCGCTCGCCTTCAGGCGGCTATTTCCCACACCACCAACTCTTCGTCCTCTTCTCCCCACATTCACCCATGACCCAACCGCACGTTACCGTCGTTGGTGCAGGCCTGGCGGGCTCTGAAGCCGCCTGGCAGCTGGCCAACCGCGGCATTACCGTCCATTTATTCGAGATGCGCCCCAAGAAATTCACGGAGGCGCACCAAACTGATAAATTTGCAGAACTGGTTTGCTCTAACTCACTCGGCGCGCGCGCCATCGACAGAGCCATGGGACTTCTCAAGGAAGAGCTCCGTCGTTTGGGCTCCTTGATCATCGCCGCCGCCGACGCCACCGCACTGCCTGCTGGGGGCGCCCTGGCCGTGGGGCGCGCGGAGTTTAGCGATTACATCACAGAAGCGCTCCATCGCCACCCCAACATCCTCATTCATCGCGAAGAAGTGACAGACATCCCCGCTGAGCCCACCATCATTGCTACTGGTCCGCTCACCTCGCCGGCCTTGGCCGACCGAATCCGCGAATTGGCTGGCCAGGACTATCTCTATTTCTATGACGCCCTGGCTCCCATCGTCACACTGGAATCCATCAAAATGCCGCCCTGTTGGCGACAATCTCGCTACGATCGAGACAGTGGCGAAAGCGAAGGGGATTATATCAACTGTCCGCTAAACGAAGAAGAATACCGCGCTTTTGTCCAGGCGCTCCGTGAAGCAGATCGCATCCAACTTCGTCAATTCGAACGAGACGACGAACGTTTCTTCGAAGCCTGTTTGCCGGTGGAAGTGCTGGCGCAGCGGGGCGAGGAGGCATTAGCGTTCGGTCCCATGCGCCCTGTGGGCCTGCGAGATCCACGCACCGGAAGACGTCCCTTCGCGGTCGTGCAATTACGGCAAGATAATCTTGCAGGCACGTTATACAATCTGGTTGGTTTTCAAACCAATATCCGTTGGCCCGAACAAAAACGCATTTTTCGCATGATTCCGGGTCTTGAAGAGGCCGAATTTGTCCGTTTGGGTCAAATGCACCGTAACACTTTTATTAACTCCCCCATGTTGTTGCGGCCAACCTTACAATGGCGCCATCGCGATGATCTTTTCTTCGCCGGTCAGATTATCGGCACCGAAGGCTATGTAGGATCAACAGCAGGAGGTTTATTCGCCGGCCTCAATTTGGCGCGTTTACTTCGGGGAGATGAGCCTGTTGTGCTGCCACGAGAAACAATGATGGGGGCGTTGTTTTGGTACGTCACCCATGCGGAACCCAAAGACTTTCAACCCATGAAAGCCAATTTCGGGCTTCTCCCTCCTTTGCAACCGCGCGTCCGTCGCAAACGAGAACGTTACCAGAAATATGCGACGCGGGCGTTATCGGTCCTGGACGCGTGGATGAAAGAACATCACATCCTGGAAGATATCGTGGCCTCCCCGCCCAGCAGATAACCCCTCATGTTGTGCGCTCATGCCCACCATCACCTCGATTCTGCGTCTGCTTAGCTCGGCCACACGCAGACGCCGCAAAGTTCTGCCCAAAGCCAAGGCCCTGCTCTACGACCGGACCGGTGCAATTTTGCTGATTAAACATCCTTTAGAGGCGCGCTGGCGATTACCCGGAGGATTCGTGCACCTGGATGAATCCTCCTATGAAGCGACCGTTCGAGCAGTCAAAACCTTAACCGGGCTACACGTCCAGGCATTGCATCCCATAGCCCGGTTCGATGAAAGCCAATTCAGAACCGACGCCATGTACGGCGATTTTTTTCAGATGTACGCCACCCTCTTTTTGGTCACGCAATGGCAAGGGGAGGTGCAACCCGCTGGCCAAGACTGGGAAGCGCGATTTTTCGAGATCGATTCCTTGCCGCCCAATCTCCATGACGAAGTTCCTCTGGCATTACGCGCGCGTCAATCCTTCGAATCCAACGGTCAGATCCACGTCTATTAAATGACCGCTCCCAACATGAAACAAAGCCACATGACGGAACTCAGTCGCAATCAGCCCGTGTACCATCACCCTTTGCCATTGGACGCCTGGACGCCCGTCCTGGTCGCCGTCGTGAACAACTTGCGCGACTTCGAACGCGCGCGCAACGAACACTGGTACCGTATCCCTCTCAAACGGGCTCCCCGTCAAATCGCAGCTGAATATCTGGCGCTGTATCAAACAGGAAAATTTGGAGAACAGGGAAAACGCATCAATTTTTACGCCCCGATTTTACGTTACCATATCGCTTCACGCGTTGAACTCATCCCCGACGAGCCCGATCACCCTCGCGCGCATGAGCAATATTTCAAATTAGAGCTGGGTGAACTCATCCCTTTGCCCAAGCCCATCGTCAACACCCGTCATCCCCGCCTGACCTTTTTGATCACCACCCTGGACCGTCTATTGACAGCCCAGGATGTGCGCGAATTGTGGCTGAGGGATGCTGCACGACAAAAGCTATATGCAGCCGTCAAAGAACGTGGACTGGCCGTAGAATGTTGGTATCCGGTGGATATGGAGGATCGGCCTGAAGCGGACCTGGCACTGTGGGGACCGCACGGCAGAATTCAAGTGTATATCGACGAGCCAGAGGATTGGGAATTTGCAGAACCTGGGCCCGTATGGGAAAACTCAGTCATCGCCCGCGTCAATGCGTTGACGCTGTTACGAGACGCGGATGGCGTAGTGCAACGCATCCTGAACCCGCCATCCTGACCCCCCCATCGAACCCCTGTGAATGCAACGAACTGGATCTTCGTATCTTCCCCTCCACATCAACGACCCACGCCCCTCACGCCCAATGATTTGACCAATCATATGGCCAAATCGGAGCCATCCTGCCTGACGTGAAATAGGACAATCTTTTTCCAAACGCGTTGTAAAGCGATGGAAAAGAACGGATTGTATCTTAAGAGATCGTTACGCCTTATTGCATCGATTCTCGCTACCTTCATATTCGGAGCAGTAATCGTCTTTTTTGCCATACAGACTGGCCCGAGAACAATGGCATTCGCCTTCTGGATCAACTGGTTTCTGATGATTTGGGCCCATTTGTTGATGACCTGGACCCCTGTTCGCTTTCCTGCGGATTATTATGTTCTCAGAACTTTTGAGCAACCCCTTTATCGATGGTTGCAAGTGCCCCTCGCCCAAAAGATGCTCAGAAGGCTTCCTCATGCCACATTTGCCAAAGCGCAGCATGAATCCACGATCACCAATCGACTTCACTATCTGAAACGAACAATGATGGATGTCGAGACAGCGCACATGCTCATTTGGATCATCGTAGGGATGATACAAGTGTATGCCATGGCCCGAGGGTGGTGGGAAGTCGCCACATGGCTCTTTCTTTGGAATATGCTCTTGAACGGGTACCCGGTCATGGTGCAACGTTACAATCGTATGCGCATTCGCCAGCTGCAGCATCGATTGCGACGCATGCAGCCAGCAAGGGCATGACCCGCCATGCCGATAAGGCCACACAATCGAAGGTATATAAGATGCCTGAAAAGGATGATGGAGTGACAATAATCCCATCGCCAGGTTAGGGGCGATGCTGCCGTTCTTGGCGAGATACGCTTTTTTGTGGTGAACGAAGCCACGAGTGCGCCAACCGCTAGCGTGACGTTACAGGTCGATGGTCTGACAATAGACCCGCACAGTCATGCCAGCGACCAAGAGGGCCAAATCGTCATTCATCAGCTGGTGCGCGGCATAACGTATCGAAATAAAAGGCCGCTGCCACCTTCTTTTACGTTCAGCACGCCCTGATACCGATCGCGCACTTGTTCGGTGGAGGACCAGATCTCGGGCACGGATTATAATCCCTATAACAGTTTCCAACTACCTACGACCATCGTTACAACCAATGAAGGCGCGGACCTGGAGTTGCCAATCTATGAATTCACGATACGTCTTCATCCAAATGACTACATCGGTGCAAACTCCCTGGGCCCGAGATTAAGAATCGAGCCCAGGGAGCGTTGATGGGTCTCTATTTTTCACGAATTTTTTAGGTTCGACCTTCTCTTTGTCGCATCGTCCGATCGCCTTCATCCGTCATGCGTGCGAAGCAAAATCATGAACCCATTGTGGGGATCTCGCCTCTTTTCTGCAAATTTATACGCTCAAGGGAGAAGATTTCATGCACTGGCGGCCGAAAACCATAGGAAATCCCACAGTAATCATTCGTAGCGGGCCCCGCTGAGGTCTCGCCAAGGACACAACAGGCGTCGTTGCACTGCTCACGGGTTCAAGCGCGATTTTTCGCGTTTTGTGGTATGCTACATAGCGTCATTTGCAGTCACAGCAGCCGACGCTGACGAACACATGAAACGAGTCGCTTACCGGACTCGCATCCCATGAGCTGCACACTAACCTACAAGAAAGGAGTACGCAACAATGAGTAACCATGACAAATGCCCATTCTCGAGTGATGCGCTTAAACACACTACCCTGGGGGGCAACATGATTCGCGACTGGTGGCCCAACCAGTTGAATCTTAAGCTCCTCCATCAAAACCCCAAGGAGCTCAATCCCACCGATCCCGATTACGACTATGCCCAGGCATTTTCTGAACTCGACTATGAAGCGCTCAAAGATGACCTGCGCAAGTTGATGCGGGAATCGCAGGATTGGTGGCCCGCCGACTACGGACACTACGGCCCCCTCTTCATCCGCATGGCCTGGCACTCCGCCGGCACCTACCGCGTCTTCGATGGTCGCGGCGGCGGGTCGACTGGCAACCAACGCTTCGCTCCAGTGAACAGCTGGCCCGACAACATCAACCTCGACAAAGCCCGGCGCCTACTCTGGCCCATCAAGAAAAAATATGGCAACAAAATCTCTTGGGCGGACCTTTTGATCCTGGCAGGGAATGTTGCGCTCGAATCCATGGGATTCAAAACCTTTGGCTTTGGCGGCGGCCGAGTGGATATCTGGGAGCCTGAAGAGGACATCAACTGGGGCCCGGAGCAAGAATGGCTTGGCGACGAACGTCACCCCGGTGGCGAGCTGAAGAAACCCCTGGCGGCCGACCACATGGGGCTGATCTACGTCAATCCCGAAGGGCCTGGCGGCGAACCCAATGTTCTGGAGTCGGCTAAACACATCCGCGAAAGTTTCAAACGCATGGGGATGAACGACGAGGAGACCGTCGCGCTCATCGCCGGGGGACACACATTCGGCAAAACCCATGGCGCCGCAGACCCACAAAAATACCTCGGCCCCGAACCCGAAGCAGCGCCGCTCGAGGAGCAAGGGTTGGGATGGAAGAACTCCTATCGCAGCGGAAAAGGGCCCGACACCATCACCAGCGGCCTTGAGGGCGCCTGGACGCCCACCCCCACCAAGTGGGACAACTCCTTCCTCGAAATCCTCTTCAAATATGAATGGAACCTGGAAAAAAGCCCGGCTGGTGCCTGGCAATGGGTTGCCGTGAATCCCGACCCCGAGGACATGGTCCCTGACGCCCACGATCCCGAAAAGCGCTACAAGCCCATCATGCTCACCACCGACCTGGCGCTGAGAATGGATCCCGATTACGCCAAGATTTCACGACGATTCCTCGAACATCCCGAAGAGCTCGAGGACGCGTTCGCCCGCGCCTGGTTCAAACTCACCCATCGCGATATGGGGCCAAAATCCCGTTACCTTGGTCCCGAAGTCCCTGAGGAAGAGCTCATCTGGCAGGACCCCATACCCCCGGTGGACCACGAGCTGATCGATAAGCAAGATGCCGCCAACCTGAAAAAACAGATCTTGGATTCCGGACTTTCTATCACCGAACTGGTCTACACGGCCTGGTCTGCGGCCAGCACGTTCCGCGCCACCGATAAGCGGGGAGGCGTGAACGGCGCCCGGATTCGCCTGGTG
>WFTO01000209.1 GCA_015485435.1 Anaerolineae bacterium
GCCTGCTGGTCATGCGCGCTCGCCCCAAAATCCTGGTAGCCGAGACCTACGAAGAGGCCGTAGACATCTTCCGCACATTTGAGCCCTACATTCTTGGCGTGATTTCCGATGTGGAGTTCCCGCGTAATGGCATCCTCGATCCACAGGCGGGCGTGGATCTTTTACGCATGATCCGGCGCGATCGTTTCGATATCGCGTTGATGCTGACAAGCGTTGACCCTAAAAATCAACGATTTGCGCAGGAACTTCACGCTGCGTTTTTAAACAAAACCTCACCACGGGTACGCGAGGATCTCCATGCCTTTTTTATTCATAGCCTGGCTTTTGGCGATTTTGTGTTTCGGTTGCCCAATGGACAGGAGGTCGCCAGGGCGTCTGACCTCCGCAGTCTGGAAAAAGCACTGCAAATGGTGCCTGCTGAATCGTTGCGTTTTCACGCCGAACGTAACGATTTTTCACGATGGCTATTCACTCGCACTGAAACCATTTTAGGGGCCAAACTGCGCGATCTGCGCGTGGAAGATTTCGCCAGCATCGAAGACATGCGCGATTTCCTGGTAAGGCTCATTCATGCCCGCCGCCGCGCGCGCCAGCGGGGCGTGGTGGTGGACTTCGCAGCGGATGACTTTGACCTGGTCACGGACTTTTTTAAAATCGGTCAGGGCTCTCTCGGCGGGAAGGCCCGAGGGCTGGCGTTTTTGCTTTCGTTGATGAATGAACACCGGTCATTCAGACAAAAATACAAACAAATTCTCCTTGATGTCCCTCAGACTCTGGTGATCACTACCGAAGTGTTCGACGAATTCATCGAAGCCAACCGCTTGGCGTATCTGGCCGAGGAGAACCTGCCCGATCGAGAGATATCCGCCCGATTCCTGTGGGGCATCTTCCCCAAATGGGCCGAAAATGATCTTCGCGCTTTCCTCTCTCAAGTACGTTATCCTCTCGCCGTGCGTTCCTCCAGCCTGTTAGAAGATGCACAATTTCAGGCCTATGCCGGGCTCTATCGCACGTATATGCTTCCTAACGAGCACCCCAGCCTCGAACGTCGGTTGGAACACCTGATCCACGCCATCAAACTGGTCTACGCGTCGACTTATTTTCAAGGCCCCAAAGCCTTTTCGCACCGCATAGGCCGTCGGATCGAAGAGGAAAAAATGGCGGTGATCATTCAACGGTTGGTGGGCGAGCAATATGGCCCCTATTTTTACCCCGCCATATCGGGCGTGGCCCAATCTTACAACTACTATCCTTTCGCCCGCATGAAACCCGAAGATGGGATCGCTACCATCGCCCTGGGGCTGGGAAGAGCGGTGGTAGAAGGAGAGCGTACGCTTCGGTTTTGCCCCAAATATCCGCACATTTTGCCCCAACGTTCCACGGTGGATGACATCCTCAAAAACGCCCAGCGCTATTTTTATGCGCTGAAAATGGGTGAGGATTACCATGCGCTGGACATCACTGAATCGGAAAACCTGGTGCGCCGCGAGGTAAGCGATGCCTTGGACGAGCCCCCCGTCCAATATCTATCGAGCACCTATGTACCCGCCGAACACCGCATTCGCGACACTACCATGATTCCTGGCTATCGGGTGTTGACCTTTGCCAACGTCCTCAAATATCGCCAGTTCCCCTTGCCCGATATCCTCGTAGACGCTCTGGAGATGGGCAAGCAAGGCATGGGCACCGAAGTAGAAATGGAATTCTCCGTTGACCTCAAACTGACAAAGAAAGAACCGCCGGAATTCGCATTTCTTCAACTACGGCCCATGACTGCTCGAGCGGAATTGGGACCGGTGGACATCACTGAGGAAGAAGAACGACAAGCCAAATGCTTTTCTCGCCATGCGCTTGGCAATTTTGTCAACCGCACTATCCGCGATATTGTTTTCGTGAAACCGGAAGCGTTCGACATAAGCAAAACCATGCAGATCGCCGCAGAGATCAGTCGAATCAATGCCCGATTGGTGAAAGAAGAACGCCCCTATTTGCTCATCGGGCCAGGCCGATGGGGCACCTCCGACCGTTGGCTGGGCATTCCTGTCCGCTGGGCGGATATCTCCGGCGTCGGCGCCATCGTCGAAGCCGTTTACGATAATTTTCGCGTCGAACCATCACAAGGATCGCACTTCTTTCATAACATCACTACCCAGGGCATTGGTTACATCAACATCTCCGGGCAAGATGACGAACGCATCGATTGGGATTGGCTGCGGTCGCTCCCGGTCGTCGAAGAGACGCCACATGTTATCCTCGCCCGTCTCGAGCACCCACTCACCATCAAAGTGGATGGCCGCACCCATAAATGCGTCTTGCTGGTGAATCATCATGAATAATCCTTCCTCCGCGACCCTGGAAGCCCTGGCCCGCTGGATGGATCAGGCGCATGGATGCCCCATCTGCCACTATAAACGGATGTCGGGACACGGTTTTCTAGACAGCCTCCTTTATGAAAGCGTGAACGATTTCGGGCTCAGGCAACAATTGACCCAAAGCCTGGGATTTTGCCCCCTGCACAGTAGAGAAATGCTTCTTTTTCCTGGCGCCAAATTGGGCGCGGCCATCCTTGAACAAGCCATGCTCAAAGAGGCGTTGCGCCGCATCGAGGTCTTGAAACCCGCCTCGCACCGCTCCATCCTGGGAGGTCGCGGGCGTCGCGGCGGTGATGCCTCCAAGAACAAAACATGCCCCATATGCCTGCATGAACAGGAGGCTGAACAACGAGCCTTGAAGGAATTGCTCTCTCATTGGGACGATGCCTGGGCCGCATCGTTAGAAATGGCGGGAGGATTATGCTACAATCACCTGACTCAAGCATTGCGCCTTTCTTCCAGTGAAACAACAAGCCTTCAGCTCAAAGCCCTCCATCAACGGCTATGGCGCTCGCTTGTTGCTCATCTCGACGAATTCATTCGCAAACAAGACTATCGTTTTCGGCATGAGCCCATCAATGATGAAGAGCGTGAAGCTATTCAACGCGCGATTCGCATTTTGACTGGGGAGGATGATGCGCCCGACGTCCAACATTTACATCGGTCCTCCTAACCTCCTCTACCGATCGAAACCTTCCTCCTTTACGCTCGCGCAAGATCGCCCAATGACGAAGCATCCAACCTATGTCGATGCAGAATACGACATCCTCCCCCAAACAGACCTGCCAGCCAGTGCGACCTATGAGTCGATCGTGCGGCTGCTGGTGGGTGCACTGTTGGTGGGAAGCGATGAACTTCTGAAACGCGCGCGTGCCTGGGAGCTTACGCATCCTCCATCAGCAGAGAAAGAAAAAACCACTCCCTCCGAAACCGATCTGGTTTTGCTTCGTCATCTTATTGTGGGAGCCCTCTTCCTCGGGCCCAGCCTCATCAGCCGGCCATTGCTATCTTTTGCCGAGACAACCGACAGAGCCTTCAACCTCGCAGGGAGCCTTTTGGGGCCCTTTATGCGCATTCCTATCCTCCGTCCAGCGCACGGTCTATGGGAATCTTATCAAGATCGCATCGGTGCGATCATCAAAATGCTCATTGCCAAAGGGAAACAGGAAGGGCCCTACAGCAAAGCCATGGCCCAGGAACTCCTCCCTGACCTCATCAGTGATGCCGCCATCGCGACCAGTCAACGGGTCGACGGCATTCAAGAAGTGGTCCGAGATCAGGTCAGCAAATATCTGACTTACGCCATGGAAAACCCTGACGAACTAGAGGCGTTAGTGCAACTCATCGGTGACCACTATCTGCAATACCTCAAAGAAGAGAATCCAGAAGCCCTTCAAGAGATCGTCCAGGGACAAAGCCTAAGCCTGGCAAGCGAAATCACCGATGAACTTCGCGCACGGACAGTCACCGCAGATACTGTCGTAGAGATGTTCATGCGATCGATCCTCCGCCGCCCTGCTCGCCAGGATTTGCCATTGCCGCCCGAAGAAATCATGCAACAGGCCAGACTTTCCACGCAAGAAGTGCTCAGCGCCCGTAACACCGAAAAGAAAGATGAGTAATCCCAGCTATGATCTACGTGGGCATTACGCCGGCTTCGTGAGTCGATTGACCGCATTCATCATCGACCGAGGGATTATTGTGGGCATTTTGGCCGTCACCACAGCGCTCGTCACCTATCTTTTCGAGCAGGTCGGCCTTTCTTTGACCACTTGTCAGTACACGAATTCCTTACCGGGCGTGGTATGTGCTTCTGTGCAGACCATCCTGGTGATCTTCACACTCAGCTTCGCTCCCCTTTATACCATTATCTTCTGGACGTTGGCTGGTCAAACCCCGGGGAAGTACTTCCTGGGCTTACGCATCTATCGTATGGATGGCCAACGCATGACGTTAAAACGAAGCATTCGCCGCTACATTGGCTATATCTTCTCTTTTCTCGCTTTTGGATTAGGCTTTCTATGGATCACCATCGACGATGAACGACAGGGATTTCACGACATATTTGCCGACACCTGTGTTGTTTACACATGGGATGCTTTCCAAAACCAACGCCTTATTTCCCGCTTGAGTGGGAAACTCTATTCAAACCGACTGGTTTCTCCGTCCCTTTCAGGCCACTCGCAGCAAAGCCACCAGGGAACGTCTGATTATTGAGCATCGCTACATATCCATCATCGACCTTTTATCAACCCACACACTACCTACAATGGAGTGATCGTTATGCCCATTACAGCCCTTTATCCCGGCACCTTTGATCCTGTGCATTACGGCCACATCGACATCACCCGTCGGGCCTCCCTGCTATGGGACAACGTCATCGTTGCCGTTTATGATCAACCTAGCAAGCATCTTCTGTTTACCACCGAAGAGCGCGTGGCGCTTTTTGCCGAAGCGGTCAAAGATCTGTCTAATGTTCAGGTCGTTTCTTACCAGGGCCTGACAGTGGAATTCGCGCGAGAAGTTGGTGCCAAAGTGATGGTGCGCGGCCTACGCGCAATCACCGATTTTGAATATGAATTTCAAATTGCCCTTACCAACAAACGTCTTGCTCCTGATATCGAATTCGCGGCCTTAATGACCAGCCAGGAACACACCTTCCTTTCCGCAAGCATTCTGAAAGAGGTGGCGCTCTTGGGAGGAGACATCAGCACGATGTGTCCTCCTCATGTAGCCGAGGCATTACGTCGCGTCGCCGAGGAGCGCCAATATCCTGGCAGCGCTAAAATCGAAAGGATCTAAAATCATGACGACTCGAACATTCTTCTTTCTTGCTGCTGTATTAGGGGCCATCGCCGTAGCCTTTGGCGCATTTGCCGCCCATGGACTGAAATCATGGCTTGAACCGTCGATGTTGGCCAATTGGCAGACAGGTGTGCGATATCAGTTCTACCATGTTTTTGCGTTGCTCGCTGCAGGTTGGTTGGCCGATCGCACGAGGAATAATCGTTCAGCGCGTTGGTCCGGTTGGCTGTTCCTTGTGGGCGTTTTGCTCTTCTCGGGCTCTTTATACGTCATGGCCCTCACAGGCTGGCGATGGCTGGGCGTCATCACGCCTTTTGGCGGCGTCGCCTTCGTTGTGGGATGGCTGCTGCTGGCCAACGCCGCCCGCGAGATAGGCTAAGTAACAAACGGGGTGCGTTTCAATTTGAAGGCGCATCGTCAAAAAAGACTCCCCCTGTCTGCAAGACCTCGAAAATCTGAGCGCCACGGAAGTGAATGGCGCTGCTAGTGGCCTGACCCCAATTTTGAAACGCCCCCTAGAAACCTCTGCTTCTTGCCATATTCCCCTCAAATCGGTATAATACTATGGTGTCCAATAAAATTGTACATCTTGATTCCTTGCAATTTAACGTTGCAGGGCTGCTAACTGGTCCGAAGGGCGGGACGCGTTCTTATGAGCTGTACATCCCCGTTTCAGAGCTCGATCAGCTGGACGAGGATTTTGATGTCATCGCCCCATTTCAAGGGCGTGTTCGCTTTCTCTGGACCAATGATCACATCATGGTGATGCTAACGGGCGCGACGAGGGTTTCTCTGCGATGCTCTCGCTGCCTGGAGCCCTTTGAGCAGCCGGTTCAGGTGCATGTCGAAGAGGCCTTTATCCCCACTGTTGACATGGCTACGGGCCTTCCCATTCACCAAGATGAATCGGATGCAGCCATTCTCATTGATGAGCACCACATCCTTGATTTGAGCGAAATCATCCGCCAATCTATCCTGCTGGCATTGCCATTGACGCCACTTTGCAAACCCGATTGCAAGGGGCTTTGTCCCATTTGCGGAGCAGACTTAAACACGGAGACTTGCTCCTGCTCGACCGAAGAGATGGACCCTCGTTGGTCTGCCTTGAGCCTCTTGCTGAATCATCTGGATGACGAACACGATCACCCGCACTAATTTTTGCATATAGGAGCATCTATCATGACCCCCCATCCGAAACGAAAAGTGTCCAAAGGGCGCCGAGACCGACGACGCGCACATGATGCACTGCGCCGACCGCATCTGGTGACCTGCCCATCTTGCAAAGCCAAGATCCCGCCCCACCAGGTTTGTCCTTATTGCGGCACCTATCGCGGCCGTCAGGTCTTTGAAGTCGAAGAAGAAAGCTAACATCGCCATTGATCGGTAGCGGCAAGCGCTACTGCGTCAATACATGGTCATCGATAATCAGGGAACGGACCTCGCGTCTGTTCCCTTTTCGCGCTGGTCATCGTATAATGAAGATCAGATTTCTGGAGGACTGGCGCTCTTTCGCCACGGCAACGACATCCCAGATGGATGAATGCCCCCTAAGGCGCGCCCACGACGCATCACGTGGATATTTCATACCGGATTCTTTACTTAAGCGCTGAAATTTTACCCTATGCGGCCACAGGCGGCCTGGCCCAGGTCGCAAGGTCCCTCCCGCGCGCCATCCGCAGGCTTGGCGAGGACGTACGCGTCATCATTCCGCGCTATGGCTTCATCGATCCGGAAAAACTGGGTTTACATCAAGTGTTGGAGCGATTTCCGGTTCCATTTGAACAGGGGATCGAGTGGGCGGGGCTCTGGCAGGCGCCAGATGCAGAAATCCCCATCTATTTCATCGAACATGAACGCTTTTTTGGCTCTCGTCAAGGCATCTACTCCTTTCCGGATGACGGGGAGCGGTTTGTTTTTTATAGCCGCGCCAGCTTAGAGGCTGTGCGACATCTGAATTGGCGGCCGGAGATCATCCACTGTAATGAATGGCACACCGCCTTAATTCCGAACTGGTTGCGAACCATTTATCAAAAAGATTCATTTTTTTCCGAAACAGCCGTCGTCTATACCATTCACAACCTGGCTTATCAAGGGATTTTTGGATATCGCGTCCTACAGATTGCGGGCATTGAATCCATGGGGTTTATTGCGCATCCTGAAATCTCCCCCAGCCTGAACCAGGTCGTCAGCATGATGGCTCGGGGCATTATATTCGCCGACATTATCACCACGGTCAGCCCAACCTATGCCCAAGAAATTTTGACTCCCGCTTATGGTGAAGGGCTCGATCCACTGCTTCTCGATCGCAAAGAGCGTCTCTACGGCGTCATTGTAGGCTTGGATTATACTTCCTGGAATCCAGCAATCGATTCGGCCTTGCCTTGCCACTTCGATGCATCTCAATTAACCGTAAGAGAATCATGCAAGCAAATGCTATGCATGGAGGTGGGGCTGCCTCACGACGATCGTCTCGCCCTTATTGGACTCACCGCCCGAATAAGCCGTCAAAAAGGGTTCGACATCCTGCTGGCCGTCCTGGAGCCAATGCTCCGTTTTCTTCCCGTACAATTTCTCATTATGGGAGCGGGCGAGAAGCACTATCACCATCAACTGGAGGATTTGCAACACCGTTACCCACAACGACTTGCATTCATCCCCACCTATGATGAAGCGCTGGCGCGGCGTATTTACGCTGGCGTCGATCTATTTCTGATGCCCTCACGCCATGAGCCGGGAGGGCTCGATCAACTCAAAGCCATGCGATACGGTGCGATCCCCGTGGTTCATGACGTTGGCGGACTGAAAGACACCGTAATCAACCATCATCCCCCAGAGACGGGCACAGGGTTCGCGTTTGAACCGTATGATGGTATGGCGTTATTCGCAGCGGTCGCCCGAGCCGTTGAAGACTTTCAGCACCCCGCCATTTGGCGAGAGATTCAACGCAATGCCATGAAACAGTCTTTTTCGGTTGAAAAAGCCGCGCACATCTATCAGAAACTTTACCGTCAAGCTCGTTCTTTGAAGCTGACCGGGCGACCTCTTCCCATCGATATCCATCCTGCCGGCCCACCTACCTCCCCCTAACCACGCTATTTATCGCCATTGGAAGGACATGAATATCCATCACCTCACTGTCGGTGTTCTACAAACCAACTGTTTTCTTTTGATAGATCCAGCCAGTCAGGAAGCCTGGCTGATTGATCCCGGAGGAGACCCAAGCGCGATATTATCGCTGTTGCAATCTCAGCAGGCTCGACTGACCCGTATCATCAACACCCATGCCCATTTTGATCATATCCTGGCAATCCCCGACGTGCAGGAGCAAACAGGCGCCCTTTTTTATCTTCATAGGGATGATCTGCCCTTGCTGGATTACGCCCCCCAAGCCGTCGAAGCCTGGTTAGGCTGGACCTGGGGCCCACCTCCACAGGTGGACGAGTATCTCAAGCATGGAGATACACTTTCCTTGGGAAACACTTGTCTGGAAGTCCGACATGTCCCTGGTCATTCACCCGGTTCTGTCATCTTCGTGGATCATGATGGGCATCGCGCCTGGGTGGGCGACGCCGTGTTTAAAGAGGGGATCGGACGAACCGACTTGCCCGGCGGAAACCATGCACAATTACTTCAGGCCATCCGTCAGCACATTCTGACCTTGCCAGATGACTACGTTCTCTATCCAGGACATGGACCATTCACCACGGTCGGGCACGAGCGTCGTCATAATCCATTTCTCAATCCCGATCTTTGGGTGGGCTAACATGACGGATGTTCCCTCTCTTCCCCAAGAAAGACGACGGCGCCCCCCGCTCTTTTGGGTGATGATCACGTTCGCCACGCTTTTCGCTTTGGCTGGCATCCTTTCTCTTGGGCTGTATGCCCGACAGAAGCTTGCGCCGCCACCGCCTCTATGGACCCACCCATGGCAAATGCCCGAACCAGAACGCATCTCTGCAGGTTTGGCTGTTTGGTCATTGACTAACGTCTCGCCGGACCAGGTGTATCGTCATGCCATGGCTGCCAATGAATTGGACACCGTCGCCGCCATGGCGCTCCTGACCCCCAGGCTGCCATCAGGTCAGCGCCTAGGCTGGTTGTCCGTGCTGGCTCAACGGTTTCCTGAAGAAGGTCGGGTCGCTGATGCCCATGTGTTTCTGAACTATACCACCGACCTCGTTATGCTCCTGCCCGATCTCTCCGATCAGCTTCGGGCGAATACATTACTGCAAATCGCCGATGAATGGAGAACGCTAGGAGAGAAAGACCAGGCGCTTTGGACGCTGGAGCAGGCTTTAATCTTGGCGCAATATAGTCCTTACCTCACCAAACCTGGCCGAAAAGACCTCTTTATACAAATTGGCGAACAATACGTTCAGCTCGGGGACCCAAACCGTGGACAGGCCGTGGCGGCCATTCCCGTGCTTTCGGATGGAATCCCCCAGCAGACTACCATTCCCCTAGGCGCTGTACAAGAGGCACCCACAACGTTGCCTCCGTCGCTGCAAACACTTATCCAGGAACGTGAAGCGGCGGCGCAAGCGTATGTAAATGATTGGAGCCAGCGCGGTGGAGAAGCGGCGCCAGGAGCGGCGCAGACGCTTGCTAATAGCCTGATCGATGAAGACCTTGGCCGGAGCGTCTTTTATGATAATGTGTTAGCTCGAGAGGACATCACGCCAGAAGAACGTACGCGCGTACTTTTCGACCGCGTGGCATGGCGGGCCATCCAATATCGCGCCGCCAATCGACTTTTTGGCGCGTCTATCGTCCCGCAATGGGAAGCTGATAAAA
>WFTO01000210.1 GCA_015485435.1 Anaerolineae bacterium
CCCCACGATCGTCCCCCGTTTCAGCCCGCTGGGTCCAAAGAGGGATGGGTGTCTCTACCACTGCAGATGTGGGACACGCCCTCCTCGTCGAAATAAAAAACCTGACCATCCTTAAGGACGGTCAGGTCAAGATCTGTTGCGTGAGGATCAAGCCTCGGCCGATCGTTCAGCAGAGAGTTGCTCAGCCAACTTGGCTTCATTTTCCTGAGTTTTTCGGATCTGGGCCTGAAGCTGCTCCATTTTCTGATTTAATTCCTGCAGGCGATGCTCATATTGCTGCAACAGCTCGCCACGTAACTCCGTCCCGCTCTTGGGCGTAAAAAACGCAGCAAGAATCGCTCCGGTCAAAAGACCGACTAGAAAAAGCAGGGTGTCTCTCATGATACTACCTCCTGGAGGGAAAGTTTTTCGTCTATTTGCTAAAACCGAACAATTCGCTCGAGCCAGGTCTGGCGACGCAATGCACAAAAGTAACACAACGCATCAAACAGTCTTGAAAGTGTTCTGATTTTCGAGCCTCCATCTGGAGGCGTTAAAAAATCACCCACACTGCCATTTTATCCCATCGCACCGGAATAGTCAATCTTTTTAACGACAAAAACCATTTTTCCTGGCCTTTTTCTTGCTATTTCTACCAGTTCCGGATAAAATAAAAGGCTGTGCGTATGACCGATTTCTTCATTTTTTGAGGATGCTATCCATCTGAAGCGCTCCTCTTTCGTTTCATCATCCATATGTCTCATCACCATTCCCCCTCTCGGGACACTTCTCCGATGCAGCCACGAATGTCTGGCGACGTCGTTCAACTTCAGCAGAGCAGCGCACAGCTGATCGAAGCCACGACCGTCACCATCACCGAGGGTGGCGCCCAAGAAATTCGCGCAGAACAAGTAACGCTCGAAAATGGCGGCGTTGCCAAAGCCACTGCTGAACGTATCCACGTCACCTATGGTGCGATCGGCCTGGCGCAAACCCAGCAACTCTCCTTGCAAGATAGCCAGGTTGGTGCCGTAGTGGCAAAGCATGTGGAGGCCAACGACCTGCAAACAATTTTTCTCGCGTCCCACGAAGTGCGCGGCAATGTCCACGCAGTCATCACCCATCGCTCCGCCGCGCTGGGAGGACTGGTCTTTGGCCTGATTGTCGCAACCGCCATGTTTCTGTTTCGAGGACGAGCGCGCATCAGCTAACCACGTTACCGTCCCGCTAATGTTGACGAAACCCCAAATTTTTGCAATCCAGAACAAGAAGGAGACAATTTTCTCATGGATTATGTGTTGAATGTAGAAGAACGAACCGTCACCGGCAGGCATGTGAAGCAAGTCCGACAGGCCGGTTATGTGCCCGCCGTTGTGTATGGTCAGGGTGAAGACGCCACCCCCATCCAATTTCGCGAGATCGATATGGTGCGGATTCTCCGCAGTGGCGGCTTAAGCCAGCTCATCGAGCTGCAAGGCTTGGGTAAACCGATGAACGTACTGATCAAGGAAATCCAGCGCCATCCCCTCCGCCGCACCATTCTCCATGTCGATTTCTATCGCGTGCAGATGGACGTCAAGATTCAAACCGATGTGCCTTTGCGCCTAGAGGGCGAATCCGAAGCCATCAAGACCGGTGCGGTGTTGATTCACCACATGGACGCCATCACGGTGGAATGTCTGCCTGGCAATATCCCTGAATACCTGGTGGCCGACTTGTCCAAACTTCAGACCCTGAACGACGTGATTACCGTGGCGGATCTGCCCATTCCCGAAGGCGTTGATGTGCTGGCAGAGCCTCAGGCTCCCGTGCTTAGCTTGACGATCTCTCGCAAGCTAGCTGCGGAGGAAGCTGAAGGAACCGAGGGCGAAGAGGGTGAATTGGAAGTTGCAGAAGAAGAGGCCTGATCTCACCGAAAAAAGGGCGTCATGACGGACAGGAGTGCAAACGCCCCTGTCCGTTTTTCGCCTTTTTTCTTCCCCGAAATTTTTGCTCTCTCTCCCATCTTCTGTTAGAATAATCCTGTTGCGCCCCCATCGTCTAGAGGACTAGGATGTCAGCCTTTCAAGCTGAAGACAGGGGTTCGAATCCCCTTGGGGGCGCCAGAAGCCTCGGTCATCGACCGGGGCTTTTTTGCTTCAAAAAAGGGGTTAGGGCTGCAGCCAGAGTGTCGGATGACAAGTCGTGAGCGAAGGTCATTCCTCGTCCAACACATCGAGCATGGCTTCATGGATGCGTCCATTACTGGCCACAATACTTCGGGCGTAGGGGTTAAACTCCTGACCATCCACTTGCGTGACGCGCCCCCCCGCCTCGAGCACAATCAACGCACCCGCGGCCACATCCCACGGCTCTAAATCTAGCTCCCAATAGCCATCGATCCTGCCCGCGGCCACATGGCACAGATCCAACGCCGCGCTACCATCGGACCGCAAGGAAACGACTTTCTTTAAAAATCGGCGCCATTCCCGCCCGTTATCGCGCGGATTCGTCCAGGCATCGTAGGGAAAACCCGACGCCAACAGACTGCGGCCTAGCGTGGCCGTTGCAGAGGTCTGAAGTGGAGCTTCATTGAGAAAAGCGCCCTGATCTTTGATCGCTGCGTACAATTCATCTAATATGGGGTTGTATACCACTCCCACCACAATGTGGCCTTCGACCTCCAGGGCCAGGGACACGGCAAAGAAAGGATAACCATGGGCGTAATTTGTCGTACCATCCAGGGGATCAATCAACCAACGAGGCCGCCCCTCATGCAGGGATCCCCCCTCCTCCTCGCCAAGAAGGCCATGTTCAGGAAATCGTTGATGCAGCTCCGAACGCACAAACCGCTCGACAGCCCGATCCATTTCTGTCACCAGATCGATGACGCCCTTATAAGCCACTCTCAGCGGAGACTCCTGGGCGAATCGTTCCCGGAGCATGCGACCGGCTTCACGCGCGATGGTCGTGGCGAAAACCAATTCTTCTTCCCAACGGCTCATTCGATCCGAACTCCTGTTTCCGCATCAAACAGATGCAGACGCTCGCGGTCGAACACGATCCGCATCGTTGCCCCTTCCTGCACTTGCTCCAAGAATCGCTCGTCGATCACCGCTTTCATCGATTGCGCCCCCAGCCGAAAAGGCACGATGGCTCGCGCCCCAAGGAGTTCAACGACTTCGATCTGAACGGTCATAGGCGGCGTCGCCCGAGCGGCGGTCAAAGCCCCTTCTAGATGAATATCCTCGGGCCTGACGCCAAGCACGACAGACCTGTTAGGGCCGCCAATGTCCAGAGGTAGATGTACGTGCGAAGAGATGAACGCGCCCTGTTCCAGGCGACCTGAGAGCATGTTCATGGCCGGGCTGCCGATGAAACCGGCGACAAATAGATTTTGGGGATGGAAATAAATCTCACGCGGCGGCCCCATCTGCTGAATCACGCCATTTTCCATGACCACGATCTGATCGCCCATGGTCATCGCCTCCTCCTGATCGTGGGTGACATAGACCGCGGTGGCGCCCAGTTCGCGATGGAGCTTCAACAGCTCTGTGCGCATCTCTACCCGCAATTTGGCGTCGAGATTGCTCAGAGGCTCATCGAAAAGAAACACATTGGGATTGCGTACAATCGCCCGGCCGATGGCCACGCGCTGTTGCTGGCCACCAGAGAGTTGTTTGGGTTTACGGTCAAGCAGATCCTCAATCCCCAATAACGCCGCGGCCCGCTTTACCCGGCGATCGATCTCCTCCCGCGAGACCTTACGCGCCATCAAGCCGAAGGCGATATTCTCGTAGACGTGCATATGCGGATAGAGGGCGTAATTTTGGAACACCATGGCAACGTTGCGGTCCTTTGGCTCCAGGGCTGTCACGTCCTGCTCACCGATAAAAATCCTACCCGAAGTCACGCTTTCGAGGCCTGCGATCAACCGTAGAGTGGTGGTCTTGCCACAGCCAGAAGGCCCCACCAATACCGTGAAACTGCCATCAGCAATGTGAAGATTCAGGTTTTTGACCACATGCACGTTGCCAAAATATTTTTCGATATGTTCAAGGCGAATATCCGCCATAAGTCACTCCTCAATAATGCATTGAAAAATGAAAGGGGATCAATAATGGATTTTGGGGCGAGGAATCAATATTTAACTGCGCCGCCGCCCAGACCTTTAACCAGATACTTCTGAATGAAGAAGGATGCCACCAGCACCGGCACGATGGCGATGAGGATGGCGACAGCCATCTTCCCCATCTCGATCCCGCGGAAGGTCCAATAGCCTGCAATGGCCACGGGTAGGGTCTTGTTGTTGCCGCCGCTCAAGATCAGGGCGTAAAACATGTCATTCCACGACAGCACGAAGCCAAAAATCGCGGCCGCCGCCAGCCCAGGACGCACCGTCGGCAACACCACCTTGTAAAAAGCCTGAAAGCGGGTGTATCCATCCACCATGGCTTGCTCCTCCAGCTCTTTAGGAACCTCATCGAAAAAGCCAATGAGAAACCAAGTAATCACCGGTGTCACAAAGGTCAGGTGGGCGGCAATAAGCGCAATATGGGTGTCTAGCAATTGCAAATGAAACATCAGCAGGAACAATGGCACAATCAGCACCGCAGGTGGGAGCATCTCTGCCGCCAAAATGCTGAATCGCACAGGGCCGCCGCCGGTCTTGAAGCGCGAAAAGGAGTATGAAGCGGGCGCCGCCACGATGAGGGCGATCAGCACCGTGCTGGCGCCCACAATCAAGCTATTCACCAGATACCGAGGCACGTCGGATTCCAACAGCACCTCGCGCCAATTCGTGGCGGTTGGAGCAAACACCCAAATGTCTGGCTGGGCCACCAAAACTGTCGGCTTTAACGATGTAAGAAAAATCCAAAAATATGGGAAGAGGACCACGATTAGCGCGACCATCAAGATCAAGGTTCCGCCCCAATCAATCAACCTCTTGCGCCAGTAAGGTGAACTGGGCATTGTTTAAGCCTCCTCCTGGGTCATTAACCGATAAAGCACAATCACCAGGGCCATGGTGATCAGGATAAGCACATAGGCCATAGACGCGGCTTCTCCCATCCGGAAGAAACGAAACGCCACTTTATAAATGTAATAGAGGATGGTCTCGGTGCTATCTCCAGGACCACCCCGAGTGATGGCGTACACATACTCAAACACCTTGAAAGCATCCAGCCCCCGAATGATCAACGCCACCAAGATCACTGGTTTCATCAGAGGTAGCGTGACCTTCCGCAACGTGAATCCCCATGAAGCGCCATCCACCCTGGCGGCTTCGAATGGCGCAGCAGGTAGAGATTCCAGCCCCGCCAGGAAAAGAAGCAACATGAATGGCGTCCATTGCCACACATCGATGAGGATAAGGCTGAACAGCGCGAGTTGCGAGCCAAAGAAATCGATCTGGATGCCCACTTTGTCAAGCAGATAGGGAAGCACGCCCAGTTGTTGATTGAGCATAAACCTGAACATAAGGCCCACCGCAATGGGCGTAATAAACATGGGCGTCAGTAGAATCGATCGAAAGACATTGGTAAAACGATGTCCGGGCCGATGCAACAACAACGCCAAGCCAAACCCCAGGATGGTTTCCAGAAACACGGCACCGAACACAAAGATCAATGTATTGCGCAGCGCATTCCAAAACGATGGGTTCCCCGACAGTTCCAAATAATTTTGTAATCCGACAAAACGCACATCGTCCAAGGCTGTCAACGAATAATCATGCAATGAAACCCAAAATGAAAAAATCAAAGGGTAGATCAACACTACCAGCAGCGCAATCGCCAATGGCACAATCAATCGAACTGAAAAGGGGAACAAGGAACGGCGCGTAACCATAAGCTGCCCCATACATGGGAATGTGATCTCAGCAGAAAGGCCCGCCCGGAAGCGTATCCAGGCATGCTGGGATCGTTGCTGATTGAAAAGGAAATCGTTCGCAGCGAATGAAAAGCAGGTGGCAGCCGCTCAGGGCAGCCGCCACCTATTGCGATCTTAGCGATTCATGATCTCTTCCACCTGCTTGGCGGCGTCATCAAGGGCCTGCTTGGCGCTCTTTTGACCCGCCACCGCGGCGTTTAGTTCTGTACCCACAACTTCGATGATCTCTTCGGCATGGTTGCCAGTGGCCAGAGGTTCGGCATCTTCAAGAATGCTGAGCACGGTGGTGTAATATTGCTCGCCAAACCCCTTCTCCCAAACCTCTTTATCCTGCATGACGCTGACACGGATGGGGGCGCCACCTTTAATGACACGCTCCTTGTCCACGGAGGGCGAGGTGATCCAGGAGATGTATTTCCAGGCGGCATCAGCATTCTGCGAATTCTTTGGGATCGCCCAATGCCAGGCGCCCAAAACCGCCTTGCCACCAGGCACTTCGTAAAGTTGGAATTTGCCCGCCAGATCGCCAGCAGGTCCGTCAGGGCTATTCAACGTGGGCAGCATCCAATTGTAACTCAGCATGGTTGCGGCTTGTCCTGTAGCCATCGCTCGCAATGCTTCATCAAATCCCCAGTTCAAAGAATTCGGCGGGGCCGCGGTGTTATAAGTCTCGATATACAATTCAAGCGCTTTGAGACCCGCGTCATTGTTGATGATGACCTTCCCCTGATCATCAGTCAGATCGCCGCCAGCGCCATAGAGCCAATTCTTCCATTCTTCGAAGATCTTGTATCCACGCTGAGGCTGCATGGCCGCGCCATAAAAATCATCGGTGGTCAACGATTGCACGGTTTTCACGTAATCGTCCAGCGTGGTGGGCACTGCCACACCCTTGTCATCGAAAATATCCTGGCGCACGATGAGGCCCAACGCGTAGTTGTAGTAGGGGACCCCGTAGATCTTGCCGTCTACTTCGCCGATCTCGCGCAGTGGGCCAACAAAATCATTGTAGTTGTACCCCTCGGTTTTGGCAATGTAATCATCTAGCGGGGTGAGATAGCCAGCGTTGCCAAATTCGTCCATCCAGGGATTATCGACGATAATAATGTCATAGGTGGCCTTGGGCGCCAGGAAGGAGGTCAGGATCTTGTCGCGCATGGCATCGTAAGGCATGGCGTCGAAGACGACTTCAATGGCCGGGTTGTCGGCTTCGAACTGCTTGGTCAATTCAGCCACGATGTCATAATCAGGGACTTCCTCCATGATGACGTTCAAGGTCACCTTTTCGGTTTTGGCGGGAGCTTCGGTTGGTTTTTCCTCACCGCCCGATGAGGGCGGAGCCTCTGTTGGCTGCGGCGCGCTGCATGCGCTGAGAACGAACGCCAGCATCAGGCCAATGGCCAACCAAATCAAGACATGGCGTCTGTGTTTCATGGGTCTACCTCCATTGAGTGAGAGTGAGTGAGGAACATGTGATACGAAAAGGCGCTTTGACCTGGAAGATCAATCCATCCAGGCGCCACCATTGACATTGATAGCCTCGCCTGTGATGAAATTGGCAAGGGGTGAGGCCAGGAACAGAACAACTTTAGCCACATCTTCCGGGGTCTCCAGTCTGCCCAGGGGTGTATCCTCGATGTACAACCGTTGGACATCGTCGATGCTGACCCCACGCAATTCAGCCTCCCATTGCAGCTCGCGTTCCTGCATGCTGGTGCGCACATACCCCGGACATACAGCGTTCACCAGGATTTTTTCCGAGGCGAACTCGCCCGCCATGGCCTGGGTTAACCCCAACACCGCGAATTTCGAAGCCACATAATGAGCCAGAAAAGGTGCATTGCCCCGTTTTCCGGCCATACTTGCGGTGTTGATGATGCGGCCACGAATCCCATCCTCGTCGGGTGGCTGAGTCAACATCTGTTTGACGACCACTTGCGAGCATAGAAACGTTCCCTTGGCGTTGACGTTCATGTTGAAATCCCAATCCCAACTAGTCAGATCCACGAAACGATTCATGGTGCTAACCCCGGCATTATTGCACCAGATGTCCAGTCGCCCCCACTGCTCCACCATGTTGACCACGACATCATGCGCTTCATTTTGATTGGTGACATCCAGGTGCAGGGCCATGGCCTCCCCGCCCGAGGCGATGATCTCGTCCCTAACCTGTTGCGCAGCAGCTTCATGCATATCGGTGACGGCCACTTTGGCGCCCGCGTCAGCGAGAATCAACGCAATGGCTCGACCGATGCCGCTACCAGCGCCAGTCACGCCTGCGGTCTTCCCTGCAAGTAGCTTCATGTTTCCTCCTGGAATAGTTTGGGAAAGAGGTCTTGATTTCGGCGATACAAGTCTCGATAAATAGCGAACAAGACTTGGTAGCGATGACTCAGAGCCGAATTAGGCTCCACAACTCTGGCGATCTCGATGAACCGCTCGATCTCATCCCAACGCTGGAACGCCCCCACCCCCATTCCTGCCACAAACGCTGCGCCCAAGGAGGAGCCAGGATGGTGGGCGATCTGCTCCAGGGGAATCCCCAAAATATCCGCTGTCACCTGTTTCCACAGGGTCGAACGAGCGCCTCCATTGGTGACGCGCGCCCTCGTCGCGGTTAACCCTCGCTCCGCCAGCACCTCAAGATGATGTCGGAAGCCATAGGCGATGCCTTCAAGGATGGCGCGATAGATGTGTCCCCGGGTGTGGGTGAGGGTCAAGCCGAAGAAAACGCCACGAGCGCGAGGATCATGAATGGGCGTTTTCTCGCCC
>WFTO01000211.1 GCA_015485435.1 Anaerolineae bacterium
ATTTCTTTGACATCGTGATGACCTCCTTTTGGGGGCGATTTGAACTCTCTATGCGCTAGGCCCGCATCTTACCACCCCTGCCCCAATTTTGAAACGCACCCTCTTTCATGGAACCACTACAAACAATCGTTCGTATCTGTTATAATAGAACGGAGATGTCAGAATTCCATATTGTTTGATTCTGACTCCTTCCCAATCAGAGGAAAATTATCATGGCAGAAAAATTCGATCGTTTTACGAAACGTGCACGCAGAGTTTTGCAGATAGCGCAGGAAGAAGCTCAGCGGCTGAATCACAATTACATCGGAACTGAGCACCTGTTGCTTGGTTTGGTCAAAGAACAAAATGGCATCGCCTCCAAAGTCCTGGCTGAGTTGGGGGCAACGCCTGATAAAGTTATTTATGCTGTTGAACGCACAGTGGGAAGAGGGGATCGCCCCTCTTTTGGTCGACCTGTCTTGGCGCCTCGGACGAAGCGGGTGATTGAGTTGGCAGTTGATGAGGCCCGTTTGATGGGGCATCATTACATCGGCACTGAACATTTGCTCTTGGGACTTGTGCGAGAAGGGGACGGGATCGCCGTGAATGTATTACGTAGTCTGGGGTTGAGTCTGGAACAAATCCGCGCCCAGACCGCCCGCACCATCCTGCAAAAACAAGAGCAGACTACAGCTTCGAGAAAACGCAAGGAGAAAGAAAGTGAAACGCCCCTGGTGGATCAGTTGGGCGTGGACCTCACCGCTCGGGCTGCGGAAGGTCAGCTAGACCCCGTCATCGGCCGGGAGAACGAGATCGAACGGGTTATTCAGATCATGTCTCGTCGGACGAAGAACAACCCCGCCCTGATTGGTGAGCCCGGCGTCGGAAAGACGGCTATCGTCGAGGGATTGGCGCAACGCATTGTCATGGGGGATGTTCCAGAGCCTCTGCTTAACAAACGTTTGTTGATGCTGGATGTTGGGAGCCTGGTGGCCGGCACCATGTATCGCGGCCAGTTTGAAGAGCGTCTGAAAAAGGTGATCGAAGAGATCACCGAATCCAAAGCCATCCTTTTCATTGATGAATTGCATATGTTGGTCGGCGCCGGCGCGGCTGGCAGCAGCGTCGATGCGGCCAACATCCTCAAGCCCGCGTTAAGCCGGGGTGAGATTCAGGTGATTGGCGCCACCACCCTGGACGAATATCGCAAATATATCGAAAGCGATGCGGCATTGGAGCGTCGCTTCCAGCCCGTGTTCGTCGAAGAGCCCAGCGCAGAGGAAACCATCGAGATACTTCGGGGCATTCGTTATAAATATGAAGAGCATCACGACTTGCGCATCAGCGATGAGGCCCTGGAGGCGGCTGCATATTATGCCGCTCGCTATGTCCCTGATCGTTATATGCCCGATAAGGCGATTGATCTGGTCGATGAAGCTGCCAGCCGGGTGCGGATGTATAAAACTCCCTTCGCTATCAGTCTGCGGGAGACGTTCAAAGATCTGAAGAATTTGCAACGGGAAAAGGAAGAAGCGTTGGCCCAACAGCGGTATGAAGACGCCATCGATCTTCGGTATCGCGAAGTAGAGTTGCAAAATCAGTTGGAAAAGATGCGGGCCGATTGGGAAACCGCGGAGCGCCCCACTGTCACCCCGGAGGATATTGCTGAGGTCGTCTCCATGTGGACCGGCATCCCCGTGATGCGTATCGCCGGGGAAGAAAAAGAGCGTTTGCTGCGAATGGAAGATTACCTCAAAGAGCGCGTCATTGGTCAGCCTGAACCGATCGAGGCGATGACCAAGGCGGTGAGGCGGGCGCGAGCAGGCCTGAAGGACCCCAAACGTCCCATTGGCGTTTTTATCTTTCTGGGGCCCACTGGCGTAGGCAAGACCTATCTTGCCAAGAATCTCGCCGAGTTCCTCTTTGGCTCTCAAGAGGCCTTGATCAAAATTGACATGTCGGAATTCATGGAGCGCCATAATGTCAGTCGGCTCGTGGGCGCGCCCCCCGGCTACGTGGGTTATGAAGAAGGAGGACAGCTGACCGAAGCCGTCCGTCGTCGCCCCTATTCGGTCATTTTGTTGGATGAAATCGAAAAAGCGCATCCCGAAGTTTTTAACATTCTCTTGCAGGTCATGGAGGATGGACACCTGACCGATGCCAAAGGGCGACGGGTGGACTTTCGGAACACCATTATCATCATGACTTCCAACGTCGGCGCTTCGATTATTCGCCATGGCGGCGGCCTCGGATTCACCGTCACCGATGAGGAACAACGTCAAAAAAGCGCGTACGAAGACATGAAAAAGCGCGTGATGGACGCCCTCCGGCGTACGTTCCGACCTGAATTCATCAATCGTCTCGATGGCATCATGGTCTTCCATCCCTTGGAGATGGAAAGCATTAAAGCCATTGTAGATCTGGAAATGAAGCGAGTGTTAAGCCAATTAACCGAACATGACATCACGTTGGAGCTGGAAGAGTCGGCCAGATCCTACCTGGCCAAGGTGGGTTACGATCCCCAATTTGGCGCCCGCCCCTTGCGGCGAGCGATCCAGGAACATGTGGATGATCCTCTGAGTGAGGGCCTGCTTTCCGACCGCTTCCAACCTGGAGATGTGATTCAGGTTTATTATGAGGAAGGTAAGAACGAACTCTCCTTCGAGATCATCGAGCGTCGTTCCGATCCCCAAACTTCCGAAGATGAGCCATCGCTAGAAGTGATGTTAGGATAATCCTCCTCGACCGGGCGGTAAGAGAGGCCTCTCTTGCCGCCCTACTTTTTTGTCCGCCAGGATGTTGCTTAGGGCGGACGGTCGTTTCTATGCCTGAGAAAGCTTATGTCCCTCTTGGCTTCTGATCCCCCTCCCGAGCTTGCCAGACAGCTTTTCGACCTTTTGGATCGGAGTTTGCAGGCTACTGGGATGGCGATGCAGAAAGTTATGCCGCGTTGACCGCGGAGGATGTCTCTTTTTTCGAGTGGTACATTGCTCCACAACGCATCGACGGGCTCGATTTTCATTTGCGGGAGATCCAGGTGCATCGACAGGCGGTGAGTGGCGCGGAAAAGGGTGAGCAGATTCGCATCGAACATGAGATCTTGCAACCGCGGATTCAGTTGTATGGAAATACAGCTATTTTGACCTATACGCTTTTTTTGCGGATCATGCGCGATGGAGCACTGGAGCACCTATCCCATCATGAAACCCGAGTGTTCTTCAATTTTGGAGATGAGCAGGAGCCACAATGGAAATTGGTTCATTGCCATAAATCGCCCATCGTGACGGCGGAAAGTGCTCATGTTATCCGCGGCTGATCGCTGTGGACTCTCGAAAATGCTCTCAGCTTACAAGACATCGACAGGGTCTACATCGATTCGCCAGTTGGGAGTTAATGGCGCACCTGCCAGCAAAACGCCGGGGTCCTCAGCGCGAATGAGGAGATGCCAGCGGTACTTTCCACGCTCCTTGCTAAAAAACGCTGGTGCTGGTCCTATCAGAGCGAAGTCATCCAGCCCAAGTTGTTGAGCCCGATGCCTCAGAATCGTTGCCATTCTGGCGGTCTCCTGGGCGCAGCGATCGCGACTGGCGTCAAGATAAAGGAGTCGGGTCAATCGTCGGTAGGGGGGATAACCAAGCTCCTGTCTGAAGCGCATCTCTTGGCGGTAGAATCCTTCGTAGTCGTGTTGGCTTGCTGCCAGGATGGCGTAATGAAGGGGATGATACGTCTGAAAAATGACTTTGCCTCCTCGTTCGGAACGTCCTGCCCGGCCAGCAACTTGCATCAGTAGCTGGAAGGTGCGTTCTGCGGCGCGAAAATCGGGGAGGAACAGGCCCGTATCGGCGCTAAGCACGCCCACCAATGTCACCATGGGCAGATCCAACCCCTTGGCGATCATTTGCGTCCCCACCAACACATCGGCTTTATGATCAATGAAGTCCTGGAGAATGTCCTCATGGCTACGCTTGCCGCCGGTAACGTCGCGATCCCAGCGGAGCGGATGGGCTTGAGGGAATTCGGCGCGTAA
>WFTO01000212.1 GCA_015485435.1 Anaerolineae bacterium
GCCAGATTCAGACTAATGGTCAATATGATAAAGGCGAATATGAACGCTCCCACCCAGAAATATCCGGCATGCGAAAAAAATACAGTCCAGGTCAGGAGAAAACCAGGCATCAGCATCGCGCGCCAGGCGTCGCTCCGTCGAAATCCCCACCATCCCGCCCAAACAGAAGCGATGAAGATCAAGAAAAAGCCGACAGCATCCAAGAATGTCAGCGGCAATGGGGCAAGGCCTTCTTCACCCCAAACAGCGAAACTGCTTATAACGGAAAGGATAAAGTGACGCAATTGTGCAACAAAGCCAACCCAATCGGAAGGCAGTTGAAACTGCGTTGCCGCGGCAAGGATGCCTAAAATGACGCCAAATGCAGCTGCGATCCCGGAGGCCAACCATCCACGCGACACTTTTCGAGCCAACCAGAACCCGGCCCACAACCCCAACAGCGCCGCCACATAACCATGAAACGCTTCTCCCAGCCATTGCGCATCTTGCACCGCGCCAGACATCGCCAACACGATAACCGCCAGACTCAACAGCACGGCCCATCCTTCTTCGGGACGAAGGCGACGCAACAATCGCCCGAGTGCTCGTAACACCCAATCTCGCATCAGACCTCTTCCTCCACTTCCACCTCAACCACCCGCCCAAATCCGGGAAGCGTTTTGAGCACCTTCCGTTTACGACGAAACATGGTTAACGGTTGGAAGGGATAGCCCTTTTTTATCAAGGTGGTTGGGATCTGATGGTTCGCCAGCAGGTCTCGAAGTGCAGCGAGGCGGGGATTCGCTTCCTCACGAAAAGAGGCTGCATCGATCAAAATCACAGCAGGGGCGATCTCCTGACGGTGAAATTCCAGCAATTGCGCCGGCCATTCTGCGTCCTTGTCTACCGGTGCAATAAGAATCATGGTCTTGCCGCGCCCAAGATCACTACGGATATGCTTCAATGCACGTTGTAGAGGCCACTCATGGGAGGGCTCTACATGAGCCAGTGCATACAAGATAGCCCATAGATGATCGCGCCCCGGCCTGGGCGGAACCAGGACCTGTTCTTGGCCCATGGCAATCAAACCCACTGCCCGGTTTTCATTCAGATGTCTGGCGGCCAACGAGGCTGCCAGGGTCACCCCATATTCCAGAGTGCTTTCCTGGCCTTCGCCAGCCTGAACGGCTGCATTTAAATCAATCATCAACCAGATATCGCCTGCTGGCTCTTGCTCGAATTGTTTGACCATCAATCGCCCCTGATGGGCAGTTTGCCTCCAGTGTACCAAGCGCAGGCTATCGCCGGGTTGCCAGGGACGGACGCCTGTCACCTGATCCGCTTGAAATAACACACGTTCTGGGCGGGTGGCATGACCGCCGATTCGACCATAGGGCAGTGGGAAATCGGGCAAACGCATAATGCGTGGATACACCAATAAAGATCGAGACTCGGGATAATGGATACTTACGTCAAAAAGCCCCAACGGATCGCGCATGTGTAGATGCCACGGCCCGAGCGTAAATACGCCGCGTCGGGAGCAAACGCCTTCAGTTTCCCAGACAAAAGTGCCATGCCCATTAACAGCCACGACGCGATCGATGTGATAGCCTGGTACGTCCGACAGATCTCGCACTACGGCCCATAATATGGGCACGTAGCTTTCGTTCATTAACTCAAAATGTTCGACGATCACATCGCCCACCACAACCCACGAGCCATGGCTCCATCGTCGGGCATGGACTCCGTCTCGCAGAGATCGCGCCCACCACCAGGCCAGCCCTAACGTCGCCGCCAAACCCGCCAAAAGGATCATGATAACACGATCGGGATTGATCAATTGGGCGACAATCAGCAATCCCACCAAAATAAACGGAAGGCGCGTGCGCAAACGCATCTGTCGCGCCAATGGCGGATCCATTCGAGTCATACCCTATTTTACCCCAACTTTGTAAAAATCGGAGGTCTCTTCGTCAGACCTCTGCGTGAGTGCTTCTCACCGCTGAATTGTTATGCCACAAGATTTCGTAACGTTCCGATTCCCTCAATCTCAAGAACGATCTCATCACCATGGCTCAACCATTGGCCGGTTTCCATGCCACTACAACCGGGGATTGTGCCCGTGGCCATTACCTCGCCCGGCAGAATGCGTTCACCCATGCTGGCGTAGGCCACCATTTCGGCCAGTGAAAACTGCATCCCTTTGGTGGAGCCTTCACCCCACACTTCACCATTCACCTGCACTCGCGCGGCCAACGACGCTTCCCTGCCCCACACTTCATCCGCGGTAACCACGACTGCGCTCATGGCGTTGGCGAAATTTTTGCTCTTCACCGGCCCGAAACCGCTTTGCATCTCTGGATACTGCACATCTCGGGCACTGAAGTCGTTGATAACCACGAAGCCGCCAATGGCCTGCCGCGCATCTTCGGGCGCGGCATTGTACAGAGGCCGCACAATGATGACCCCTAACTCCAGCTCATAGTCCAACGCTTGGGTGTAGTCGGGCCAGGGAATGACGTCGCCATCGGTGTAGAAATTGATATGGGAGCCCATGTAGTAAATGGGCTTTTCATACCAGATGGGCTTGGGCCGCAGTTTGGGATGGGGTTTTCGAAAGATACGCTCGTAAAGCTGCAGCAACGTCATCTTTTCGGGCATGAAACGACGCACCATGCCCCTGGCAGCATTGATGTAATGTTGTTCGTAGAGCATGAAGTCGCGGAAGGAGCGAGGCTGAAGAGGCAGCAATGGCGCGGGTTCGACGACGAAATCATCAGGGCCCGCTGCATCTAGCAGACGGCGAGCCTGCGCCTGCACGCGTTCGCCACCCTGTAAAAAATCGAGAACGCTGGCGCTTGCAGCTTCCAGCTCGGGCATTGGGTCGCCCGACCAACGGACCAGAGCGGCTCGCAAAGGCAACCAGCCGCGTGCATCGGCCACGGCCACGGTCAACTTGCCTTCACCTGGATCTAACAGACGAATTCTCATCGTGTCACCTCCTGCTTTGTAGCGATAACGGCCTCCGAGGCTCGCACACCCCGGAGGCCGTTGAATGTTACGCGTCACGCAATTCAGCGCCGATCTCTCGGCTCAGCCGTCCGACGATCTTCTTCCGCAATTTGGCGGTGTCCTTGTCTGTCAGCGTCTTGGTGGGAGACTGGAAGATGAGGGAGAAAGCCAGGGATTTCTTACCGGGAGGAATGGGATCGCCCCGATAGACATCAAAGAGATGAATATCTTTCAGGTTGGCTCCCGCCGTCTGGCGGATCAATGCCTCAACAACTGCAGCGGGGATGTTCTCGTCCACCACGAATGCGATATCTTCTTTGACAGGGGGAAATTCGCTGATGGGGCGGAGCTTTCTGTGGGTCTGAATGTAGGGAATGAGCGGGTC
>WFTO01000213.1 GCA_015485435.1 Anaerolineae bacterium
GGGGGGAGGGACGGCGGCGCTGCTCTCTTTCACCTTGGGGATGATCAGCGCCAGGAGTTTGCGCACCTCGCCTCCTTTCAAACTTGCTATCTGTTTCCCTCGCGTGGCCCGATTCCCTGCGGGCACCTCATCGAAACGCAGGACTTTCATGGGGCCCCGGTGCATGACCACGAAAAGCTCGTGTGCATCAGAAACGATAGCCGCATCCGCCACCGCGCCGTGATTGGGCCCGAAACGCATGGCCAGCACCCCCGCGCCATAGCGCTTTTGACTGGGGAATTTGTCGATGGGCGTGCGCAGACCGTAGCCCGTCGTTGTGAGGATGACGGCCTGATGGTCCGATTTTGTCAGACCCGCGGCCACGATCTGGTCGCCGGGCGTGAGTTTCATGGCCAGCACGCCCGCTGCGGCCAGGCCCATCACTCGCACCTCTTTCTGCGGGAAGCGAATGCTCTGCCCCATGCGGGTGAAGAGGATGATGTCATCCTCGGTATCGCACAGCACCGCGGTGAGCAACGCGTCCCCTTCCTCCAGCTTGATAACCAGCGGTGAAGCATGGGCAGCGTTCCACAAGTCCTCGAGAGAGATGCGTTTACTCCGTCCCTCATGACTTATCAGAAAGATACTTCGTCCGTTGCCATTCTCCTCATTTGGGCGGGGTAGCGCCAACATCGCGACAATGTCATCCTCTTTCTCTAAATCGGTAATTTCCCAAAAGGCCGGTCCTTCGGTCGTGGGAATCTGATGGACCGGTTTGGCGACCACCTGGCCCGCGGCGGTGAAGAGGAAGAGGGTGTCTTGTGGAGGCGCGGCGGTCATGGCGATGGGCGCGTCCGCGCTACGACGGGGCAAGGTGCCGCGCCGGCGCCCGGCCAGGGACTGACGGAAGAGTTTGCCCTTCTTAGTGACCAGGATGAGCTCGGGGTCTTCGGACATGAGCTCGCCCGTGGTCAGGGCCGCGCCCTTGATGTCCACGATGCGGGTGCGGCGGGCGTCGCCGAATTTCTCCTTCAGGGCCAGCAACTCCTCTTTGATTACGGCCAGCATTTTGGCGGGATGAGCCAGCAGGTCTTCCAGGTAATCGATGCGGGCTTTGAGGGCTTTGTACTCGTCCTCCAGCTTGGTGCGTTCCAACCGGGCCAGGCGCTTAAGCTGCATGTCAAGGATGGCCTGGGCCTGGACCTCGGTGATCTTCAATTTTTTCATCAGCCGGGAGCGTGCGGTGTCGGTGTCGGGGCTGCGACGGATGATCTGGATGACCTCGTCCAGGTGTTTGAGCGCGATGAGTAGCCCCTCCAGGATGTGGGCGCGTTCCTTCGCCCGGGCAAGTTCATATTCCGATCGCCGCCGCACGATCTCCTGGCGATGTTCCAGGTAGAGGAGGAGCATGCGCTTGAGGGAGAGCACCTTGGGCTCGCCATCCACCAGGGCCAGCATGTTGATGCCGAAGGTCTGTTGCAAGGGGGTATTCTTGTAGAGCGCGGCCAGCACGGTCTCCGGCTCTACATTGCGGGTGAGTTCGATAACGATGCGCATGCCCTGGCGGTCGCTCTCATCCCGCAGATCGGTGATGCCCTCAATGCGCCCGTTGCGCACCAGGTCCGCGATGCGCTCGATGAGCCGGGTCTTGTTGGTTTGGTAGGGGAGTTCGGTAACGACCAGGCGGTTGCGCCCGCGGCTCATGGCCTCAACGTGCACCTTAGCTTGCACCCGCAGGCGACCTTTGCCCGTGCTATAAGCCTGAGCCAAAATATCCTCATGGCTGCCACCTTTGCCTTCGCGATAACGATAGACAATGCCGCCGGTGGGAAAGTCGGGGCCTTTGATGAATTGCAGCAGGTGGGGCAGGGTGATGTCCTCCACCGCGTGGTAGTGGTCGATGATGAAGACCAGCGCGTCCACCACCTCGTGCAGGTTGTGGGGCGGGATGTTGGTGGCCATGCCCACGGCGATGCCGGCGGAGCCGTTGAGCAGCAGGTTGGGCAGGGCCGCGGGCAGCACGGTGGGCTCTTGCAGGGTTTCATCGAAGTTGGGCCGGAAGTCGACGGTGTCTTTGTCCAGGTCCAGCAGCAGGGTTTCGGCCATCTCGGTGAGCCGGGCCTCGGTGTAGCGCATGGCCGCGGCGTTGTCGCCGTCGATGGAGCCGAAGTTGCCCTGACCGTCGACCAGGGGGTAGCGCAGGCTGAAATCCTGGGCCATGCGCACCATGGCGTCGTAGACCGCGCTGTCGCCATGGGGATGGAATTTGCCCAGGACTTCACCGACGATGCGCGCGCTCTTGCGGTGGGGTTTGTCGTGACGCAGGCCCATGGCGTGCATGGCGTAGAGGATGCGGCGATGCACCGGTTTGAGGCCGTCGCGCACGTCGGGCAGGGCCCGGGCGACGATGACGCTCATGGCGTAGTCGAGGTACGCGGTGCGCATCTCGGTTTCGATGGGCGCGGGGAGGATGCGGGTGGTTTGGGGCATGATTAAAGGTTAATGATTGATGTTTAAAGATTGAAGGGGGATTGGGGTTAAAGATTGGGAGATTCGTGGAGATTCTTAGAGATTCATTAAGATTGGGAGATTCTTGGGGATTAGGGCTGTGGGGGGAGGAGGAGGCGGTCTTCAATGGCGCGGCGGTTGGTGACGATAGCGAGGTTGAGGCAATCAACTAGCAAACACACTTTTTGAAGATAGTTCGCTAGATCATAGCAAGATGAGCCAAGTAATGATAGAGATTCGTTGTCAAAGTTTTGAATACAGACGGGATCAATGTTTTGGTCAAAAGTATGCGCTAAGTAAAGGGTGCAATCACGTGCTTGTTCAAGAGCAAGCTTGCGAGTGAAATCAGAGATATAATGAAAGTCACTCTGGCGCTCAAGGTCAAGAAGACGTGCTATGTCATGGTTAATGGCTTCAAAAAGAAGTAATGCCCGCATCGCAGTAGGATGATAGTTGGCCGATTGACTATCTATTCTATTCGTGGGTTCTGCAAATACGCTTCCCCATTGGTGTTGTAGATTGTTACTCCAAACCAAAAGTTCCGTTAATCTGTTATTTAGTGCGTAATTGTCCAAGAGTATCAAAAACCGTTTGAAGAAGTCATCTGCATTATCCAGCTGGCTGGCGGCAAGAAAAAGGACCTCGCGCCAGCGGCTATCGAAGACGTGCTGCATCAGCTCATCCACGGCGCCGCGGGCTTCGTTGTCGACGATGTATTTGGCGGTGAAGTATTCCTGGAAGGTGAGATGGGAGAAGGAGTAGATGCGGCGGGAACGCTCCACCAGCAGACCGTGCTGGGCGGCGATGGCCTTGAGCACGGCCTCGCCGTCGATGTCCACCTCGTCGGGGGCCTCGGGCACGCGTGCGAGGTAATCCACAATCAGTTTTTCCAACCGTTGCTGGGGAATGAAATAGTCGCCCTGGCGGAA
>WFTO01000214.1 GCA_015485435.1 Anaerolineae bacterium
TCCTAATCGTAGGATGCGGCCACCCCACCTTAGAACGCATCCTGGCGCGCAAAGAGATGTTGTTCGATGAACCCCTTTATGGGTTGGTAGGCGGCTTGCACTTTCCGGTAACGGGATCCCGGGCACAACGATATGGGTTGCCCGCCCAGCAATTGTTTGGCACGGGGTTATGGCCATGGCAACGTATCACCAAACCCGATGTGAATCGCGCTATTGCCGCCCTATATCGCCATGATCCCCAAATCGTAGCCCTCTCCCCTCATGATAGCTGTGATTGGAGCCTGGCCGCCTTTCGAACAGCGTTCGGAGACCGCTATCGGGATATCCTGGTAGGAAAAGAAATCCAATTTTGACATCTCATTGAAGTCTCATTGATGGCCATTGGCGCATACCCCTCACCATGAAACATACATCCGAAAGTCGCACCACAAAACCCGTGGTTCATATCTACACCGATGGCGCCTGTTTGGGAAATCCGGGTCCCGGAGGATGGGCTGCGTTATTACGTTACAACGGACATGAAAAAGAGCTTGTGGGCGCGGCCAGCAAAACCACCAACAACCGCATGGAACTGCGAGCAGCCATTCACGCTTTACAGGCCCTCAAGCGTCCATGCGAAGTCCACATTTATACAGATTCCGAATATCTGAAAAAAGGCATCACCCAATGGATTCACAACTGGCAACGCAATGGCTGGCGAACCGCCAGTAAAAAGCCGGTCAAGAATCAAGACTTGTGGCGGGCGTTGCTGAAGGCCATGTCACCCCACGACGTGCATTGGGAATGGGTCAAGGGCCATGCCGGGCATGAAGAAAATGAACGGGTGGATCAACTCGCGGCCAACGCCGCCCGAACACAGGCCAGGAACGCCCCAGAGGATATGGACGACACTTTAGCCACATCAACCTGATTTCGAAAACAAGAAACGATCCAGCGCTGCGGCTACTGGATGCGCACCGAGTGGAGGTGCGATCCAATCCGCTGCGGCTTTTGCTTCGGGAGCGGCGTCAGCGGGCGCTACGCCAATGCCCGCCCATCGCAACATGCTGACATCATTGCCTGCATCGCCAATGGCGAGCACCTCGTCTGGCGCCAGGCCCATCTGATTCGCTATCCAGGCAATGGCCTCGCCTTTGTTGGCGCGTGGATTCACGGCCTCGACAAACCAATGCCACGATTGCACCACGTCCGCCCGGTCGCCAAACGCTGCCTGAAACGCAGTCAGCAATTGTGGAATCACTGATTCATCCGGGTGCACAGCCAGTATCTTCACCAGATCGCCATCGATATGAGCGAGGGCGTCGGGGTCATAGCGCAAATCCTTGCCAAGCCAATAGGCGTCCTCTTCGGGCGAAAAGGCGACCCGCTCCATCAGGATGGCATCGGGCGTATAATAGACGGGAATGGCGCCAAATTGTCGAGCGATCTCGGCCCCCTTTTCTGCAATCTGTCTGGGAATCGTCAAAACGCGGAGGATGCTTCCATCTCTGCGGGCGATGACAGCCCCCTGAGCGCCCACGACAAAGTCTTGAGGCTGAACCTGGAGGCGATCGAGGAAATGGTCGATGATGGTGGGCATGCGCCCTGTTGCGATGACCACAGCAACGCCCTGCTCTCGAGCGCGTCGCAAAGCTTGAATTTCGACCTCGTCGATGCGCCCCTTGCGGTCAACCAGGGTTCCATCCAGATCAGTGGCAAGTAATTTGATGGTGGCCATGCGATATTATTGGGGTGGAGGCGTAGGGGTAAGAGAAGCCAGGTAATCGGGAGCCCAGGCAGGAGGCGGAGGACACCCCTTCGGATGGGTTCCCTGGACGCTAATGGGGACATAGAGGAAGATATTTTCCAATACATCCGGGATCACCACATCATCTTTGGGCAACAAAACGTCAGCCCCACTGGGCAATTCCGCCACATCCAATTCGCGTCCACTAAAAACATGGGAGTGGATGCTCGTCATATCCATGTCGAGGCCAAATTTGGCGTAACGCAACAGATCACTAAAGCCCAAATCTGTACTGACATTCCTGCTCACGATATTCCAGAGCTGCGGCGCTTTGGTAAGCAATCCCAGCTGGGCCGCTTGATCTTTCAAAGCCGCCAAAACAGCTTGTTGTCGTCTGGCTCGCCCCCAATCGTTGGTGCGATAGCGATAGGTTGCAAAGGCCAGGGCCGTTTCTCCATCAAGATGATGGGTGCCGGCAGGGAGGTAGAGCACTTTGTAACCGTTGCCATCGGGCTGAGGCGAAAGCTCCCAAAGATCACAATCTAACGTCACATCGATGCCGCCAATGGCATCGACGAATTCTACAAACGCGCCGCGGTGGGCGCGCAGCACATGGTGAATGGGCACGCCAAAGTTATACTCGAAGATCTCCTTCATCACCTGGAAGCCCCCTCCCTGATAACCGTAGGACTCTCCCAGGTAATCAAAGGCGTTGATGCGTTTTTTGCCGAAATAGGGATGGTAAACGTATAGGTCGCGCGGAAAAGAAACAATCGCCACCTGATTGGTTTCCCAATCGATGATGGCCAACATAATCGTGTCCGTGCGCCAATTATCCCACCCCTCGCGACGGTCGGTGCCTAACAGCAAGATATTCTCTGTGGTCTGCAATCGCTCAACCGGCGGCGCCGGCGCTGGCGCGCAGACTGGGTCCAACATACAAGGCGCATAGGGTGTTGGAGAGAGCTCTACCG
>WFTO01000215.1 GCA_015485435.1 Anaerolineae bacterium
AATCCTAAAACGCCGGAAAAGGTGATGGTCACCCACAACACACCAGGGATGACCACTGTTTTGTCGGGCACGCGCAATTCGAAGGCGAAATTGAAGATCATTACCGCCAACACAGCAAAAACGGCCATGCTGGTGAAAACATCTTTGCTGCGAAGTTCAATGCGCAGATCCTTCCAGAGCACCGCCCAAACCACGCTCAGATAGCGTCTCATGTGACTACCCCCTCACCCACATATTGATCGTAAAGAGGACGTAATTGATTATAGGAGATACGAGAAGCCTCCTGGTCGAACACAATCGTGCCCCCGACCAGGATCAGCACTCTATCAGCCAGCTCGAGCCCCCGCTCCAGGTGATGGGTGGTCATGATGATGGTGCGCTCACTGCCTCCAATCTCCCGCAGAAGATCGGTCATCATCTCCGCGGCTTGAGGGTCCAACCCCGTATCGGGTTCATCCAGAAGCAAGATGGGCGGATTATGCAGCAGCGCCCGGGCGATGGCCATCCGTTGCACCATGCCTCGAGAAAAGGTGCGCACCAGGTCGTGCCGTCGATGCCATAATCCGACACGATCCAAAAGCTCTTTGATGCGATCTTGTGCGTCTCTCATGCCGTAAAGCCGGGCGTAAAAGGAGAGGTTTTCCGCAGCGGTCAGGTCATCATAGAGCAATGGTGCGTGGCTGACCAAGCCTAAATATTGACGAATGCCTTCGGGATTGTTTTTAATGTCCACTCCCGACACGCGTACGGTGCCTGATGTGGGCTTGCTGAGGGTGGAAAGGATTCGCAGAAAGGTGGTCTTTCCCGCGCCATTGGGCCCGAACATGACCACCGAACTGCCAGCCTCAATTGCAAGATCAATGCCCTTGAGCACTCGTTGACGGCCAAACGCCTTGCGCAGGCCGACAACTTCAATGAGCGGTGTTGTCATCCTCCGACGCCTCCGGTTCTTCAATCTCCTCTGAAAGATCATCCTCTTCGGGATGGATTTTGGGCGTTTGGGCCAGCACAGTGATGCTTTCGCCACCTTCTCCCTGTTCTTGTCGCTCTTCCCGAAGGAGCGTAATCAGTTGCAACTTCAATAAGTTGCGCTGGGAATCATATTGGTCGCGTGGCAGTTCACCGGCTTCGTATGCATCATCCAGGGCGGCGAGCTGGGCCACCAACGCCTTCTTTTTCTCCTCGCGAAGGGCTGGCGCCGCGGCGAGCGCTTGAAGATGTTTTCTCCATCCAATGAACACACTGACGCTCAGCAGAATGAAGCCCAAAACGCCCATAAACCATGGGAGATAAGGTATGCCCGAGATACCAGGCGCTGCGCCCCGATCGATGACCTGTTGCGGGCCCTGTTGAACATTGGCCGTGGTCAGGTCTTCTGTAATGCCCGAGATAACCGCCTTGGGTATGGCGCCCGCGGGCAGATCGAAGATGGTGTAATTGAGGAAATCGCCGCCTTGCGTCGGGATCGGATCGTCCTCCTGCCAGTCGGGCGCCTCGACCCGAATGCCAATATCGGGCGCAAGTAAGTTTAACATGCGGGTGTAATAGGGCAGGGGATGGGAAATGGTCACTTTATCATCGATGACTGGCAGGGAGTAACGGATAAACAACTGCATGGTTCCGGGGGGAAGGGGCTGGGTGTCGATGACAGTCGTGCCTTCCAGCAAGAACCGATCACCGAAGTTTTCGCCCTCGACGTTGATCCCCACAGCATTTTCAGGCAGGGGAATTTCGAGGACGCGTGGCGTCGGGCCCCCTTCGTTGGAGGCGCCGGCGTAAACGCGATCCGCCGAGTTAGCAAAGACATACACCTCGCCCACATCCACAAAACCGGGCGTGCTGATGTCGATGAGCCAGTGCGCTCGGTCGATGCTGATGGCGTCCAGGGTGGCGCCAGCATCATATACCGAGACGGTGAGCTCGATCATGTTTGTGTCGGGAGAAAATTGGCCCGCTTCGCTATGATAGGGCAGGTCTTGATAGGTAGTCTCCGCTACATAAGCCCAGGTAGGATTCGTAGGCAGCCCAGTGAACTGTGCCCGACCCTGTTCGTTGGTCACCCCCTCGCGGGTGTCAACGAACTGTTCCTGCTGAAAGATGAGCAATCGCACGGGGTGATTCGCCAGGATTTCGCCCGTGGTACCATTTTTGACCACAATCTCAACATCACCGGTTCCCTCCACCAGCACCTCTGTCTGATCAAAACCCAGGCTAAAGCGGCGAGAGGCGCTGGCAAGCAGCGGTAAATCCGTCTCTGTAAGATTGGCGACCTCTGGATGCCCTTCGCCCACGAACGCGGCCTCGATATCTGCATCGGTAGCCGACAACCATTTGGGATCATTGAGATCCGGGACGCCCTCTTCGACGCCCGCGCCGCTGGAGCCATGACAAGAGGCGCAGCTTTCGTCGAAAAGCTGTTTGGATTGATTGATTTGTTCTGGCGAAAGATGCAATGACCACAGATACGCCACCACATCCCAGCGTTCCGATTCACTCAATTCATCCTTCCAGGGCGGCATCATGCGGTCCATGCGACCATTGGTGATGGTGTCAAAAAGCTCTTGCGGTGTTTTGCCTTGTACGTAATCGGGCGCAGTAAAGTCTGGAAGGGTGTCAGGAAGATCTTGAGCCAGAGGGCTATCCCCATCACCTTGCTCACCATGACATTGGGCGCAACGTTGTTGGAAAATCACTTCCCCACGATACGCCTTCCCCAAGGGCTCTTGATCCCCACCTCCCTGTGCAAAGGCTGGCTGAATCGATGGATAGACTCCGAAAAAGCTGACCAATAAGCCGATTAAAAGAAGCAGAACAATAGTTTTTCTAGCGAATGAATGCGTCATTGAATCCTTTACCATACAAGACGAGTGCGACGCTCGGAAGGAAGGCAGGTTTTCGGTCGAACAAGCAACTGCATTGCTGTGCAATTTGCCGGACCACCGCCCACTTCAGGTGCGTCGCACCCAGGATGGATATCAACACGACCGCCTGTTGCCTGCGATCGTGTGAAACGGTTTTGAAACAATTGTCGTTATTGGCCGGGGAGCGCTTCGTATTCGGTGACCTCAGGCGCTTCTTCATAACGCGAGGGGCACTTGAGGAGCAAATTATCCGCCTGGAAGGTGCCATCGGCCAGGATTTCACCCTCAACGATAGCTTCGGTAGCTCGACTGAAGTTGCTGGGACGACTGCCATGGAAACTAACCAGCACCTCATGTCCGGTCTGGTCCGTCATTTTGAAACGGAGCATGAGATTGGTCGCGTCCCAGTCTTCACTGCCCTGGATGATTGCGCCAGAGACGCGAATCTTTTTCCCCATGTAAGCCTGAGGGTCTTGGGTGAGTTCATCCAGGGGAATGTAGTATGCGCCTGTGTTCTTGATAGCGCCATAGCCCAAATAAGCAATGGCCAACACGATCAACAGGCCGCCAATGATAAATTTAAGTTTTTTATTTGGATTTTTCGCCGCGATTTTGGGTTGCGGGACAACAGATTCGGTCATGGAAGGGCTCCGACAAAATGAGATGGGAGGACGATTTTGTCAATCTATTATAGCACTGTCTCTTA
>WFTO01000216.1 GCA_015485435.1 Anaerolineae bacterium
ATATTACATGGTGATCGACCGCTGCTGAAGTGCAGCGATCATCATGACCGGGACAACAACATTTTGTTGTAACTGCTTATGTCTACGTTCATCTCGTCACAACGAATGTGACGAGGATGGCATGATGTCTTCAAACGTCATGCGTCAAAGGATGGCAAATCATGACGTTTTCCGCTTGACGCCCTGGCCTCGAAAAGAAGCGCCATTCAGAGCAGCATATGGCGTCAAGTCGCCTACCTAAGTAGTTACGTTTTGTTTAAGATGGCTAGAACAGGACGCGTCTCTGGAAGATGCGCGTACAAGAAAAAAGCAAAGTCTTGTAGGATGGCATCCAAATAATTATAACCGAATCATAACATGTCCGAATGAGCCTGACCAGAACCAGAGATTAAGGGGAGATTAGTATCAGCCGTCCCATCCTCGAAAAACCAACCACGCGGCAGCCAGCAAAAAGCCCAATGTCAGCAGAAATAAGGGGACCACCCACATAAGAACATTGGAGCCTCCTTTCACCTGCCAGTGATCAATTCGTAGTTCATCATTGGCGCGAATGCGCACCCATGATTCGCCGCGCAAACGGATTTTCAGCGGTTGCGAAGGTTGCAGCGTATACGAGACCGGATCTCTATCTCCCACCCAGATGGTTAGGCTCGCCGAAGGAGCGTTTTGCGGCGCAAACAAGAGCAGTTGAGAACCATCCACCCGCACACGCAATTCGTGACCAGCGGCCAATACGCCTATTTTGCCAAGGGTGGCCGCAGATGAAGCTTCTATGCGATAGTCTGGGGATACAACGGCCCAATGGTCGGGAGGATGTGCGCCCGGATACATGATGGGGGAAGCGGCAACCGCTGGAGCATAGGCCTTTAACGCCTGATAGGCCAATGTGGGCTGCATGTTTGGCTCCAGCAATCGGAAATAGTATTCGGGCTTGCCTTCTTGCTTCCAACGGTCATCAGGTCGTTTCAGGTACCATACATTGGCCACACCCAACCAGGGCCATTCCCGTTGGATGCGCTCATAAGCTTCAACCAGGTACCGGGCTTGTTGTTCAGGTGTGACCTGACCAAAACGCTTATCTGCGATCTCATCGGGGACCGCATTCCAGTTCATTTCGCTTATCCAGATAGGTTTATGCGCATCACCGTTGGCAACCATGAGGTCGCGCATAAACAAAGGGCGAGAGAAATTCAAGACGCGCGGGTTCATACGCCGATCAGTCGGACCTGACCACAGGCCATAGCCTTGCATGGCGACAATGTCGAAACAGTCGGCTGCGCCCGCGTCATACATCCGCTGCATAAAAAGAAAATCATTCAGGGCGTTGCCAGGAGGCGTTGCCGCTGGATCAAGCACGATGGTGGAGGCCATGGCCCCATTGATGATGACAACGTTTGGATCTGCCGCCCTGGCCGCCTCAGCTCCTTTGCACAATAGCTTGGTGTAATCCTCTGGACTGATGGCGTAATTACCCCATTCAGGATAAATATTGGGCTCATTCCATAACTGATAATAGCGAATTCTCCCTTTATAACGACTGACCAATGCGTAGACGAAATCCGCAAAGTCGCCGTAATCATCAGGCGGGGCGTAAGCGCCGACGTCATTTCCCTGGGCCCGACTCCAGGCTGGCGGATTGCTCACCCGAACAATCAACTCCATATCGTTCTGTTCGACCAAATCAACAATGTGGTCGTACTTTTCCCAGGCAGACCGAACAGGCTCATGACGCCGATCCTCGAAATCCCCTTTGCCATGTATTTCAATATCCTCCCATGGGAATTCTTGTCGCAGCCAATGAAACCCAGCCTCCCTGGCCATTCGAACCGCCTGCTCCCGCACCGCGGGATTAGGTTCCTGCTCAAGAAAGGTATTCACGCCAAAAGGGTTCACCCCGCTATCGGCGGCTGGCTGATCAACCGCCAACTGCACCCGCGGACGCATACTATCAGCCACCAAGTCCGTCACGCCCTTCAATTGAGCAGCGAAATCCTCCTCGCCCGTCCAATTATAAAGGACGTTGGTTCGCCAAAAAATAGCCAGAACCAACGCCAGCGTAAGAATCGGTATCGGCACAAAAAGTGCAATCGCAATTTTACGAAGCTTTTCGGGGTCAGATAAAACTTTCACGGGTTTGATGTCACCTCAACCCACAACCAGTCTGGATACGATGTGCACAAAGGGCCGCCCCTTTGTGCACTCGTATCCGTAAGCTCATTGTCTGTTGCGTAGTGGTCACAGAGCTAGTTCTTATAGAAAGTAATGCCTGTACACTGAACGCTATCGTTGATGGTCATGGTCCATTTTTCTGAAAGAGGTGTGAGATCGCCAAAGCCAGTACTCACCGTCTGGCCGCCCGCCGGCATAGGCTCGGCAGGACAGGGCACCACATAGATCTCAACCGGAGTGCCGGGAGGCGCAGGGCCGCCGAAGGGAGAAAAGCCCCAAACGCCATCACCAACGCCGTCACAGCCGGAACATTTGGTATTACGAGGACCATAAAAGGCGATATGCACACAGACCCCATTCAGGGGATTGTTGTTACGGTCACGCACGAAACCGCTGAAATAGGTCTGCCCCGGATTGGGATCGCAGCGCCACGTGCCTTCTCCCAAGGAATAGGGATAGGTGGGCTTGGGCGGTTGCGTGGGAATGGGCGTGGGTGTTGGAGGTCGCGGGGTCGGCGTGGGGGCAGGAGGAATCGCCGCAACAACTTGCACCGTGTCGATCTGCCCCTCTTTGGTGACCAGCGTGTCGATAATCCAACCCGATTTGCCATTGAAATCGATCTGCCACCAATCCCCTTTCGGGTTCTTTCCAGTGATAAGGAATCGCTGCCCAGGTTGGGCCTTTCCCAATATCGGATAGGTTGTGCCTGGACCACTGCGGACATTGACCACCTGATTGGCGACAACCGCGGGAGGCACCGGCGTGGGCGTGGGACTGTCTCTTATAC
>WFTO01000217.1 GCA_015485435.1 Anaerolineae bacterium
CTTTGTTGGGCGGTTAAAAAAGCTTTCTATCTTCGCAAGGACAACCCCGGGAAGTGCACCGGGGTTGCTTGCGTGAAAGGGGATGGCGAGGTAGGCGTCCAAACGCCAACCTGACAGGTTCCCCACCTGCCCCTCAAATATGCAATCTAGCCCCAGCCCCTGGCTAGCGGAAAGGAGATCGGGGCGAGGAAGAACCTGTCAGGTTGGCCAGAATGTAGCCCTGCGCCATGAACAAATTTTCAACAATCTCTGTCAACACCCTATTGACAACCTTCAAAAGTGTGCTATACTACATGTAAAACGATTGCGCAAACGATTGCGAGCCAAAGGAGGCATGAAAATCGTTACGATGCGAGATGTGGCGGAGCAAGCTGGCGTCTCCGTCACCACCGTTTCTCACGTTATCAATGAAACACGCCCTGTCAGCGACGAGCTCAGGGCTCGGGTGCTTTCGGCTATGCAAGAACTGGGATATAAGCCGAATCGTTTGGCGCGCAGCCTGCGCCAAGGTCGCACCTACACCATCGGCATGATTGTACCTGACAGCGCCAACCCCTTCTTTGCCGAAGTCGCCCGCGGGATTGAAGACACCACTTTTGGCAATGGGTATAGTTTGATTCTTTGCAATTCGGATGGGGACCTGCAAAAAGAGCTCTTTTATGTAAATCATTTGGCCGAAAAACAAGTGGATGGGATTTTATTCATCGCAGCTGGGGTCAGCAGCGAACATATCGAAACCCTCTTACGCCGTCACATTCCAGTCGTTGTCGTAGACCGCTATCTGCCCGACGTCGCGGTCGATGCCGTGCTAACCGACAATCGCGGCGGCGGATACCTGGCCACCAGACATCTCATTGACCTTGGCCATCACCGCATCGCCTGCATCACCGGCCCATCCGACATTACACCAAGCGCAGAACGGGTGGCTGGTTATCGGCAGGCGTTGGAAGAAGCGGGCATCCCAGTGGATGAACGCTGGATCCTTCGCGGCGATTTCGACTATGAGAGCGGCTTTCGGGCAGCAGAGATCTTCTTCACCCTCTCGCCAAAGCCCACCGCCATGAGGTCGTTGCAGGCGAAGATGGCGGTGGGCGTCATCAGCGCCGCCCATCGCAAGGGCCTACGCGTGCCTGAAGATGTCTCCGTCATAGGATTCGACGATGTGCGACTAGCATCCTTCACCGTCCCATTATTAACCACCATTCAACAACCCAAACACGCCATTGGCGTCCTTGCTGCCACATGGCTGATGGAGCGAGTCGAGCAGCCCGACTTGCCGCCGCGACGCCAACTTTTACAAACGTCGTTGAAAATCCGCCAAACCACCGCTCCCCCATCAAAATGACTATGACTCCACGAATCGCAGTTGTTGGCAGTTTGAATATGGACCTGGTCACGCGCACCCCGCGTATCCCGATGCCAGGCGAAACCATCATCGGTCACGAATTCTTTACCGCCCCCGGAGGCAAGGGGGCCAATCAGGCCGTGGCCGCTGCTCGCCTGGGCGGCCAAGTGACGATGATTGGCCGCGTTGGCCAGGATGATTTTGGCACGGCCATGCGCCAGACACTTACAAAAGATGGCGTCGATTGCACCTATGTCTTTTCCGATGAGAAAACTCGCACAGGCATTGCATCCATCCTGGTAGACGATGCAGGACAAAACAGCATTGTCGTGGCCCCTGGCGCCAACGCTCGCCTATCTCCCAACGATATCGAGGTGGCGCAACACGCCATCATTCATGCAGACGTCCTCCTTCTGCAACTGGAAATACCACTCGAGACCGTTATCCATGCGGCTGAAGTCGCCCAGAAACATGGTGTGACCGTGGTGCTCAATCCGGCGCCAGCCCGTCCAGACCTTTCCGAATTGCTCCCCCTGGTTGATTTCCTCATCCCCAACGAAAGCGAAACGGCCCTTTTAACCGGATTATCTGTGAAAACAGAAGAAGAAGCAATTGCGGCCACTCACGAACTCCGCAGACAAGGCGTTGACGTGGTGATCTTAACCCTGGGCGAGCGCGGTGCACTCCTGGCCCAACCTGAAAACGCCCAACACGTTCCCGCCTTTCCCATCCAGCCGGTGGACACCACCGCCGCCGGTGACGCGTTCGTGGGTGGCTTTGCAGTCGCATTGGCCGAAAAACGCGCTCTGACCGAAGCAGTCCGTTGGGGAAACGCAGCTGGCGGTCTGGCCGCCACCCAACTAGGTGCTCAGCCCTCCCTTCCTACCCGTCAGGCAGTCCTCGACATGCTTGCCTCTTAAGGAGAGCCTCAATGAAAAAAACAACGCTGCTCAACCAGCCTCTCTCCGCAGTAATTGCCGGATTAGGTCATACCGACACACTGGTCATTGCCGACGCCGGGCTCCCCATACCGCCGGAGACGCAACGCATCGACCTTGCATTACGCTCCGGGGTCCCCGGCTTCCTTGAAACCTTGAAAACCGTCCTGACCGAAATGGCCGTAGAAAAAGCCATCATCGCCGCAGAGATGAAGCAAACAAGCCCCGAACTCTTTGAAGCGCTCAATCAAGAATTGGCCGCAATCCCCATAGAAACCGTTCCCCACGCCACATTCAAAAAAATGACCCGAGATGCACGCGCCGTGGTGCGCACCGGAGAATTCACGCCCTACGCCAATGTCATCCTGGTCTCAGGTGTTACATTCTAGAGGATGGTCATGCAGACGACACAAATCCGCCATGCACCCCGATTCCAAATCCGCGATCTGCTACACAAATATGGCCTAGTCCTGGTCTTTCTGCTGCTGTGCGCAGTCTTGTCGCTGCTTTCAGATCGATTTCTCACAACCAGCAACCTGATCAACGTGTTACGCCAATCCACCATCAATGGCATCATTGCGATTGGCATGACCTATGTGATTCTCACCGCAGGCATTGACCTTTCGGTAGGGGCCATTCTGGCGTTGAGCACTGTCATCACTGCGGATATGCTTCAACAAGGCATGGCCGTCCCCATGGCCATTATCATTGGACTGGGCATCGGTGCATTCTTGGGACTTATCAACGGCTTGATCATTACCAAAATCGGCGTCCCCCCCTTTGTGGCCACCCTGGGCATGATGGTTACCGCCCGAGGCCTCGCCATGGTTTATACAGAAGGCCGACCGATCACCGGCCTGCCGGATAGTTTTCGGGTTATAGGCACCGGTTCCATCGGTCCCATCCCCATGCCCATCATTATCGCTGCCATCGCCTTCTTACTAGGCTACATCATCCTCAATCGTATGAAGATCGGGGAGTATATTTTCGCTATCGGTAACAATCCAGTTGCAGCTCGCTATGCGGGCATTCATGTGGACCGCTATATTACCTTCGTTTATGTGTTTTCGGGGTTGCTCTCGGCGCTCGCAGGCATGATTTTGATCGCCCGCCTGAACTCCGCACAGCCCACCGCAGGCGTCGCTTTTGAATTCGATGCCATCGCCGCGGTGGTCGTCGGCGGCACCAGTTTCGCCGGGGGCGAGGGCAGCCTTTGGGGAACTTTGTTAGGTGTTCTGGTGATTGCCGTGCTGGCAAATGGCTTGAATTTACTTAACGTGCCCTCTTTCTATCAACCGGTAGTCACAGGCGTGGTGATTGCCCTCGCACTGTTGCTTTATAAATTATTGCGTTAAACGCATCCCAACATGCTCGAGGCCTGCTTAGCCTCGCATGATCGATGCTCTGTCATCCCCATTGTTTTCTCGTCGGATTGTTATCCGACCTCAAACCATAGTTTCGCTCAAAAAGGAGGCGGAAGATGAATCGAAAAATCTTACTCGTCCTGTTCATGGTTTTAGCCATCACCCTGGCAGCATGTACAGGCTCCAGCACCCCTGAAACAGCTCCAACAGCGACTCAAGCGCCTACGGAACAACCTACCGAGGTGGTTGCCCCGCCCAGCAGCGGCGAGATCACCATTGGGCTGTCCCTATCGACCCTCAACAACCCCTTCTTCGTCACCCTGAAAGAGGGCGCTGAAAAAGCTGCCGCCGATGCAGGCGTCAAACTCATCGTGGTCGATGCCCAGGATGACCCCGCCAAAGAGGCCACCAACATCGAAGACCTGATCCAAAAAGGCGTCGATGTGCTCCTCATCAACCCCACCGATGCTGACGCCATCGTGCCATCCATCCAAAAAGCCAACAAGGCCGGCA
>WFTO01000218.1 GCA_015485435.1 Anaerolineae bacterium
CATTTCATGGCCGTTTTCACGTCAAGAACCATGGAACAGCACGCAGATAACGCGGATGCAACGGATTTGCGCGGATTCTCTCTGAAAAAATTGCTTTTTATCTCAAAAATCCGCGTAAATCCGCTTCATCTGTGTCATCTGCGTGCCATGAAAAGCTACAAGGCGTGAGATTTGGCATAAAAGCAGTCCAAAGTGCATAACAGTCTCTAGAGCAAAGCTATCAAGGGGGTGACTTCTTTCAAAGGAGGCTCTGGCTGAGACCTCCGTCGATTTGCAGGGCGACGCCATTGAGATAGCTGGCCCGACCAGAAGCCAAAAACGTCACCACCGCGGCAAATTCATCGGGGCGTCCCATGCGGCGTGCAGGGATGGCTGCGGTGATGCCTGCTTCGACTTGTTCGGGTGTGAGGCCGCGAGCCTTGGCCAGATTTTGGAGGAGCTCATCCACGCGCGCTGTGCGCGTCCAGCCGGGCAGTACCGCGTTGAAAGTGATGCCTGTATGTCCGAGTTCATTCGCCAACGTTTTGATGTAGCCGATGACGCCGGCGCGTGTGGCGTTGGAAAGCACCAGATTATTCAGTGGCTGCTTGGCCGAGATCGAGGTGATGGCAATGACGCGTCCCTGGTCCGACCCTTTGAGATAGGGAAGCGCTTCACTGACCATGCGCACTGTAGAGAGAAGGTTCAATGCCAGGGCCGCCTGCCATGCTGAATCATCGAAGCTGTCAGCAGGTCCGGAGGGAGGGCCGCCAGCATTGGTGACCAGGATGTCGAGTTTGTCATAATGATCAACTGTGGAGCGTATGAAATGCTGACATCCTTCCACTGTGGTTAGATCGGCGACGATGGGAAACACCTCACCGTTGGTAGCTGCACGCAAATCTTCGGCGGCAGCTTGTATGCGTGCTGGGTCGCGACTACAAATGGCCACCCGAGCGCCTTCTTGCAGCATGGCCAGAGCGACAGCTTTGCCCAGACCTTTGCTGGCAGCTGCTACGGCGGCCACGCGTCCATGTAATTGCAGGTCCATAGCGTCTCCTTACGGGGGGGGGATAGAGAGCAGAACTGAGTATGGGGTAGGTTTGTTGTTATATCATACCGGAAAGGGTTGGTTGAAGGGAAACAGGGAGACATATCTTTTTCAAATACTTTTGTGCTATAGTTGTCATAGTGGTCATGTCAGACACGTTTAGTACGAGTATTCCACTGGCAGGATAACTAATGTCCAGGAGGTCGACCATGGCCGACAGAGTCCTTACGCTCGCCGAATATTTGGACAGCATGACGGCGCCCGGCGAGTTGTACGAAAAACTGGAAGATAATAAAGTGCGCTGTTATGCATGCGCTCATCGATGTCTCATCAAAGATGGGCGTAGGGGGGTGTGTCAGGTGCGATTTAACAAACATGGCGTTTTGTATGTGCCCTTCGGTTATGCCGCGGGCATCCAGTCGGACCCTATTGAGAAGAAGCCCTTTTTCCATGTGTTGCCCGGAGCGGATGCATTAACCTTTGGCATGCTGGGTTGTGACATGCATTGTGACTATTGTCAAAACTGGTTGAGTTCGCAGGCCTTGCGAGATCCTGCAGCGGGTGCGCTTCCGACCCCTATCAGCGCCCAGGAGCTGGTGGGCCTGGCCTTGAAATCTGGTGCAAAGGCCGTGGTCAGTTCTTATAACGAACCTCTTATTACCAGTGAATGGGCTGTGGCTGTATTTAAAGAAGCGCGAAAACATGATCTTGTCTGTGGTTATGTGTCCAACGGAAATGCCACGCCCGAAGTGCTCGATTATCTTCGTCCCTGGGCGCAGATTTATAAGATTGACCTCAAAACCATGGATGACAAGAAGTACCGGCAGCTGGGCGCGCCGCTAAAGCATATCCTCGATGGCATCAATATGGTGCATGAACGGGGTTTTTGGCTGGAGATCGTGACCCTGCTTGTTCCTCATTTCAACGATTCGGAGGATGAAATACGCGAGATGGCCACATTTATCGCTTCCGTCTCGCCCGATATTCCCTGGCACATCACCGCTTTTCATCCCGATTACAAGATGACCGATCGCGGCCCAACACAAGCGAACACGCTTTTGCGCGCCGCGGAGATCGGCAAAGAGGCCGGCTTGCATTTCGTTTATTTGGGAAACCTGCCAGGGAAGGTGGCACAATTCGAGAACACCTATTGTCCTCATTGCGGTGAATTGCTTATCGAGCGTCGAGGCTATCTGATTACCGCTTATCACCTTACCGATGAAGGCAAATGTCCGAAATGTCAGGCATCCATCCCGGGCGTGTGGCATAAAAGGGCTGTCGATACACCTGTCGCCAACCACACCACCCCGTGGTATGCCCGCCGTCCCCGAATCGTCAAGCCCTGACCCTTCTATGGGATTGGCGCAAGTATTGTGCATGGCGATGCGCCAATCCCAGGCGGACGTCGCAAGGTATGTCCGCTTTTAATATTATTGTCATCGTTGTGCAATGGGGCGTAGTTCTGACAAGATTTGATCCCAAATCCATTCCAGGAATGC
>WFTO01000219.1 GCA_015485435.1 Anaerolineae bacterium
GATCCACAACCGCCAAGCAGCATAGCCGTCAGCGCCAGAATAAGTATTCCCAACACAATGAGGAAGTACGAACGTTGTTGTTGGGGGAAGCGTTTTATGCGTATTGGCATGGCAGATTTTTCCGTCATCGGGTATGCATGGGGGCTAAGAAAAAGTGCGGCGCACGTGTGGCGGAAACAACATGGTTGGCAAAAGTCTGGCTGCAAGCCCGTTCGTTTGCCAGCATGCTGAGGCGATTCGTGCGCCGCACAGAATCATGTGCGTGGTTATTTCGGCATTTGCTGAAGCATTTGATAGGTGAGGGTCGGTTGTCCACCCTGATCAACAATGCTCCATTGTTGTAATTCGGTGCCGGGGTTGGTCATGGAGAAGTTCAGGTTCCACAAGAAGGCGACGCCGACGTAGCCGGTGCTCTTCATCCATTGGTAGAATTCGACGGTCCAGCGGGCTTGCTCCTCGCGGGTGTTGTCGTTGGCGTAGCCATAGCGACTGTCTACCGCGGGGCCTACGGCCCAGCCAAATTCGGTGGGCCAGATGCGCTTGTTGACGTCGCCATACTTCAACATGATGTTGCGGTACCCTTCTACGGTGGAGCGAGCGGCCCACGAATGGTGAGGGCTATCGCATGGCCCGCGGAAGCTGGCGCCGGTTTGATTGATGTAATCACAGGCCTGTTGCCAGGTGAGATTCGGCGGGATGTTGTAACCGCTGGGATGGGCGCCGATGGCGTCGGCATAGTTTTTGAGGCCGTTTTGATACATGCCTTCCAGGTATTGGAAGTCATCGATGGCCAATGCGCCGACGTTTCCGGCCGGCGTCAAAGCGCCGCTGACGACGATCATTTGCGGACAAGCGGCTTTAATGGCGCCGTAAGCCGCCTTGAGGAGCTGCATGTAACGGGCAGGGTCTAGCGGTTCGTTGCCCCATTCATAATGGAGGTTTTGCTCATTCCAGACCTCGATGGCCTGAACTTTGCCACAATAACGACCAGCATATTGGCCCAAGAAATTGGCGAAGGTTTGCGGGTCTGCCGGTGGACCTTCCACGGCGAAGTCCGTGTTAGGCGGTCGGGCCCAGTCGGGCGCTTTGACGATGGAGGCAAGGATGTTGATGCCCTGGCTGGCAAAGAAATTCACGGCATTATCCTGGCCGCCCCAGCTGATCGCTCCGGGCGCGCCTTCCATTTCTTTCCAGGGCACCTGCCATTTGACCCAGTTGAAGCCCAGGCCTTTGATGGCATTGGCAGCATATCCTAAGTCTGCGCCGCCGTAAGGCTGAATCTGAATGCCGTATCCAAACTGACCTGCGCCTGCAGGCACGGGCGCTCCCCCACCACTGGCGGGTTGTTGAGGCTTGGGCTTAGGCGGTTTGGGGATGTTTTTGGCGACTTGAATGGTCTCTGTGGGGCCTTGGGCGGTAACGCGGCTGGCAATAATCCAAACAGGCTTGCCATCGGTCCCTTCCAGTTGCCACCAATCCCCCTTTTCATTTTTGCCGATGATCTTTAGCTGCTGCCCTTGTTTAAGTAGACCAACGATGGGGTAATTGGTGCCCGGACCCTGACGCAAATTCGTGTCGCCCTTGGCAACGGCGACCGCGTATGGCAGTGGCGTGGGCGTAGGAGTGGCTTCGGGCGTGGGAGTGGCTTCAGGCGTAGGCGTGGGCGTGGGGGTGAAGGTGGCGACAGCGACTTTGGCAATGCCCTGGTTGCTGATGAAAACATCGCCCTCTTTGACATCAGCCCGAATGCTGTAGGTGTCAGGGGCGTCGGGCAGGGATAGTTGCACGGGCTGATAAAGCTCCGTGCGCGCTTCTGCTACGACATTCCCCTTGGAATCGGTGGCCTTCCAGTCGACATTTAGATTAGGTTCGGAGACGCCAGGGATTTCGCCATTGGCATATTGGGTGAGTGTGCTCCAAATTTTGGGATCGTAGTCTTTCACCTCGATGGCGTTGGTAATTATGCCGCCAAGATTGAAGCGGTTCGCCATGTTTAATTTGGCGGTTAAACTGGTGGCGTCTTCGAAAAAGACAATTCGTTCTTCGCCTGATTGATCGCGATATCGATACCAGCTGATGCCGCTAGCGGGATCGAATTGGAGCGGGCTGGCGACAACGTCGCTTTGCAAACGGGCGTTGACCGGTTGTCCCGGCTCGACCACATCGGTGTCGGTGGTGATGGTGCCCAGGATCGGGGTCATGGCGTCCTGGAATCCGCGAGGAAGGAAGTAATTCCCGGCTTGCTCGGTGGCGTTGGCGGGCAATGCTAATATCAGTTTATATCGGTTGACTTGGCCAACAGCCCAACCAAGCAGGGTTTCTACCTGGCCGCCAGGATAATAAGCCACCGGATTTTCAAAAATAGGGATGACAAGCTTATCGGCGACAGCGCCGAGAGCAATCCAATCGTATCCAAACGTTTCCCAGGTCTCATCCGAAAGCTGTACCGGCTTATCTACATAAAGGATGAGCTCTTTGCCGTCGGCGTGGAGTCGATCCGCCAACTTGTTGATGAAAGCCGTGTATTCATTGCGAAGTGGGGGATCGACGCCGCGATAGTCGAGGGCGATGCCATCATATAGTTTGCTGGCGACCAATTCAGCCAGGGTATTGATCTGCACTTCTTGCAGACCTTTGTCGATGATTAGATTCGCCAGCAGATCGGTGCGTGGCACTTCGCCTGGTTTGTAATTACGCACCAACATATAGGCCTTGCCATTGATATTTTCGGCGGAAATCAGGCTTTCGGTGCCATCGACACTACCATCACCCCGCAAGGTGAGCGCCGCCGGAAAAGCGGCAGTCACGGCAGAGGCCGCCTCGGCGGGCAGCTCTTTGCCTGGAGGCAGGATCGCCCCTACCATGGGAAGCTGCGGAGTGGTTTGGAAGACAGCAAAATCATTCGGAACGAAGTTGACGTCGCTCTCGATGACATCCTCTTCCAGAATAAGACGATGGGGCATCCATTCCCACATTTCCCCATTCCAATTGTAGACGTCAAGGGTTTCATACGGCAGGGAATCATTTGGAATGGGGATGGTGGCCACGGTGTGGGCGGGAATGGCGCCACGGACCTTCAACATATAGATGGGACTGCGGGGCCGTAGTGTGGTGGGCAATTTTTCTAACGCGGTGCGCAGATCATCCGATACATCCCCTCGCTCAAACACTTCGCGTGCAACGCTCTCCAGCTTGGCGTACGCTTTGCCAGACAGGCCATCCGCAGGGAAGATCACCTTTGTGCCATCGGGATCGGTGACCATCCCCGATTCCGATGTGATCGGCTCATAGCTGATGGTTTGCACCCGTTCGAGCAGATTGACGGGCGGCAGGAGCAAAATCAGAAGGACGAGAAGGGGGATCACCAGGAAGTTGAAGATCTTCCCGGTCTTGGGACTTTCCAACAATCGTCCCACACTGTTGAGAAAGGAACTGTCTTGCATAGGACTACTCTATCTCCTTGAGACAAATGCACCCGTCTCCATGAAAACGGCCATGTCTGTTTCGCTAGGAGGCGGGTGTTGGTTCATCATCTTGATTTATGTGGTGAGGACGTTCGTAAACGGGCATGGGTTCCATGTCATGGCATGCGTTACTCCCATGATTGAACAGGCGGGGAGTCAAATCGTGATTTTAGCACACCCCATCCAGGCATCCAAACTGAAAATGCCGGTCGAATCCTGTTGAGGGTGGCGTTGGGCAGATATTGTTGGTTTGGGATGTCTGCACACGGGGAGAATACGTGGGATGACAGCCCGTTTATTGGCGCATTGCTACGAAGATAGAGACTTGAGTTTTTGTAAATCGTTGTACACTCTCCCCAATTCTAGTCCTGCTTTTGGCTGGAAGCAAATGCTTGGGTTATTATTGGATTTGACCGCATTTTCGGTCTTTTGAGATAAAATCCGTAAAACATTTTCATATTTCACAAAGGAATGGAAACCATGGCGTATCAAAAGATTCAAGTCCCTGCTGACGGCGAGAAAATCGCAATCGAGAATGGAAAGCTTATCGTCCCTGATAATCCCATCATTGTTTTCATTGAGGGAGATGGGACCGGTCCCGATATTTGGGCGGCTGCGCATCGAGTGTTGGAAGCGGCTGTCGAGAAGGCCTATAAAGGCGAGCGACGTATTGTATGGATGGAAGCCTATGCGGGCGAGAAAGCTGTAAAGGTGTATGGGGATGACGTCTGGCTCCCCGAGGAAACGCTTGACGCCTTTCGTGAATATCTTGTGGGCATCAAAGGCCCGCTGACCACCCCGGTCGGAGGTGGTATCCGCAGTTTAAATGTCGCCTTGCGTCAGCTGCTGGACCTGTATGTGTGTCTTCGCCCGGTCAAATATTATGATGGCGTCCCCAGCCCGGTGAAGCATCCTGAATATATTGATATGGTCATCTTCCGCGAGAATTCGGAAGACATTTACGCCGGGATCGAATGGCCGGCATTCAGTGATGACGCCAAAAAGGTCATTGATTTCCTGATCAACGAGATGGGCGTGACAAAGATTCGTTTCCCTGAAAGTTCGGGTATTGGCATCAAGCCTGTGTCCAAGGAGGGCACCTGGCGACTGGTGCGAGACGCCATCCGTTATGCGATTAAAAACAACCGTAAGTCCGTCACCCTGGTGCATAAAGGCAATATTATGAAGTTCACCGAGGGCGCGTTCCGCGATTGGGGTTACGAGGTCGCCAAGGAGGAGTTCGGCTCCAAAGATCTGGATGGTGGCCCCTGGCAGGTCATCACTTTGGACGACGGCCGGGAGATCATTGTCAAGGATGTGATTGCCGACGCCTTCCTGCAACAGATTCTGACCCGTCCCAAAGAATACGACGTGATCGCTACATTGAACTTGAACGGCGATTATATCAGCGACGCCCTGGCGGCTCAGGTGGGCGGCATCGGCATTGCCCCCGGCGCCAACATCAATTACGAGACAGGCGCCGCCATTTTCGAGGCCACCCATGGCACCGCGCCCAAGTACGCGGGCTTGGATAAGGTGAATCCCAGCTCCGTGATTCTCTCCGGTGCTATGATGTTCCGCTACATGGGCTGGGATGAGGCGGCAGATCTGATCGAGGCTTCCATGGAATACACCATCAAAGCCAAGACCGTCACTTATGACTTTCATCGCCTCATGGAAGGAGCAACCAAACTTAAGTGTTCTGAGTTCGGCGACGCCCTCATCGCCAACATGGATAAGGTACTTGTTGACTGAGCCGGGCAGGTTGTCGATATTGCACCGTCTTACGGAGGGAATGCTTGCGAGCGTTCCCTCCGTTTTTGCTTGATGGCGGGCGCTTCTTGCAAATCTGTCAATTCAGGTTACAATGAACGTATGAAAGTCCGCCCGACTGGCCCCCGCTATCTTGATATCGATTTACGCCCTTATGCAGGAAAGTACATTGCTTTGGTGGAGGGGCGGGTGGCCGCTGTTGCAGACACCCCGCGTGGAGCTTTCTCTCGGGCCCGTCGCACACGACCAAGACGCATGCCTACCGTGGTTAAAATTATCGACTCAGAAGAAAAATCGTCTCGCGCTTCAAATGTCAATCTGGTGACTCCAGGGAGTTCAGAAGCCTGACGGCTTGCCAGGTCGTTGGCTTTGCAAGTGGATGAGGTCTGGTTTTTTCATTGAATGTCATTCATGTCAACAAAATTCTCGATTTCTCTTCAACCTTATCGCTATATTCTGCAGGTGCATCAAAAACTCCTGGCGATTGCGCCCGACGCGGTGCTCATCGGAGGCGCGGTGCGCGACCTTTTGTTGCATCGACCAGTGCATGATCTCGATTACGTCGTCACTGCCGATGCGCTTGCCATTGGACGCAAGTTGGCCGACGCTTTAGGGGGCGCGTATTATCCGCTGGATGAGCGTCGTCATATTGCCCGGGTCATCTGGCAACGAGAGGATGGGAATCTGGTGGTGGATATCGCCTCTCTTATCGGCATGACCCTTTTGGAAGATATCCAGCGTCGCGATTTTACTATCAACGCCATCGCTATGCTCCCAGACGGCGATCTTTACGATCCCCTGGGCGGTGTATCTGATCTCCAGGATCGCATATTGCGTCCCTGTAGTCCCGACAGCCTGCTCAACGATCCTGTGCGTACCATTCGCGCTGTGCGCTTTCTGCTAGATTTTGATCTGAAACCTGCGCCGGGCTTGGATCATCTGATCTGGCACGCCGCGCCTTATCTCGCCCAAATAAGCCCTGAGCGCCAGCGTGATGAATTCATCAAAACGTTGGCGCTCGACAGGCCTCATTTAGCAGTGGAAAAAATGGTCGACTGGCGCATTGCCGACATCATGATGCCCGAACTGTTGGCATTGCATGATGTAGCGCAACCTCCCCCCCATCGTTTCGACGCGTTCGATCATACAATCCAGACCTTGGCTTGGCTTTCCAGGATAGATCGTTGGATGCGGGGCAAGGATGGGGCTGCGGGCGCCATCGAGAAACACATTCATCAACGTTTGCAACCCTATCGCGATACGCTGCAACAATATTTGCTGACCCCTTTAACGGCAGAGCGTCCCCGCTGGCTTTGGTTACGATTTGGCGCGATCGCACATGATTGGGGCAAGGCCAGCGCTTTTCGAGAGAATGAGGAGGGGGGCATTTCGTTTTATCGACATGAGCAAGAGAGTGGACGGCTGACCGCAGAATGGATGACGCGTTATCGGTGTGCACGGAATGAGATCCTATTTGTGCGCAAGTTATGCGAAGGACATATGCGCCCAATGAACTTGTTCAGTGCTGGAGAATCCCCAACTCGCCGCACGCTATTTCGCTTCTATCGAGATATGAGCGACGCAGCACCTGGAATCATCCTCCTTTTTATGGCCGATTTCCTGGGCGCCCGGGGTGACGGTGTGACGTTGGACACACTCGACGCCATGTTAACGTATGCACTTGCCTGGCTACGACCATTTTTACTGGCCGAAACCATCGTTCCGAAGCCTTTACTTAAAGGGGGAGAGCTCATGCAATTGTTTGGACTCAAGCCCGGTCCTGAACTTGGTCACTTGTTGGCGGCCTTGCAGGAAGCGCAGGCCTCGGGCGACGTTCAGAACCGCGCCCAGGCCCTCGCGTTTATCGAAAAATGGCTGACCGAAAGGGACCACTCCATCTTCTCATCATGAGAAATTGGACCGTATTCAACGATGGCGTTTTCCATCCTACTGGCTTAGCCCCCCACTGCTTAACGTGTTTGCCATGATGCCAAAGAAAATTTACAAAGTCGGACGTGAGACCTTTGAGACGGATGAAGCTCGTTTGCAAAAAGCCCTTGAGCGCTATCATGAAGGCAAGGGGCTCATCGGCGGCGATCCTCGCCGACGGCCTCGCTGGATTCACCCCTTGCCTCCCGAGCCCGCCCATGCGTTTCGGCTTATGCAGTCCAGCCCGGAGCATCTCCAGCGCCTGCGTGAATTCCTGACAAGCGCGCCGTTGGAAGTGGAGATAGGGAGTGGTCCAGGCGAATTCATCCTCGACTGGGCGAAGAAGCATCCCGAACGTCATTTCCTGGCCTTTGAGGTGAAATGGAAGCTCATCCGTGATATGGTGCGACGGATGGAACGGGAAGGCATTGACAATCTATGGGTCTCCGATGATGACGCGCGGTTTGATCTGCCTCGTTTGCTTCAGCCCAACCAGGTTGATGTCTTTCACATTCTTTTTCCCGATCCCTGGTGGAAGCCCAAACATCAACCTCGGCGGCTTTTTGTGCCGCCCTTTGTGGATGTGATCGCATTATTATTGAAACCAGGTGGGATTTTGCGAGCCGCCACTGATGTGCTCGGTTACGCCCAGGCCATACGACAGGTGGTCGAAGCGCATCCAGACTTCTTGCCCCACAACCCTGACCTGGCGGACCGGTTCAAAGAGGCTGCGCCCACCAGCCGACAGGCTTTTTGTGATAAGATCGGGCGTCCCTACCAATTCTTCTATTTTCAAAAGCGCCCAGTGGCCCAGTCCATCTGATCGCTTTTCATGAAACCCGCGTGGTTTCGTTATACTATTCTGAAAATAAACCATAGACGGCGGGCGATAGACGATTCAGTCCATCGCCCATCGTCCTTTCATCGGTATCGGCGGGCTATCGCCCATGGTGCCTTTTAAAATATCATCATATCATTCCCTGGTTCACCGCTCAAGGAGGAGCTCCATGTTAAATCTTTCCATCTTACTCGAGGCCAGCGCTCAGGACTATCCCGGCAATGTGGCGGTCATCTTCAATGAGAAAAAGATGACCTATGCAGAGCTGAACGCTGCCGCCAACATGTTTGCCAACGCGTTATCGAAG
>WFTO01000220.1 GCA_015485435.1 Anaerolineae bacterium
CCCCTCCCCTCACCCACGGAAGTGCTCCAAAGTGACACCTCGGGCGTCACCCTCCTCGTACATTTTGATCCCCTTGAGTTGGAGGAAGATAAGTTTCAGGGCGTGGCATGCCAACGACTTCCGATTGAAAGCCAACAACAGGCGGTCCGTTCATTACTTCTGGGCGCTCCGCCTCGAGCAAAGGTGTCTATCACACTGACGCCCCTAACAACTCAGCCTATTCCACAGACGTTGCCCCTTTGTCGCGACTTAGAACAGCAAACCGAAGAAGCGAACCTCGAGAAGCAGAATGCCGCGCGCATCGTCGACTTAGGATACATGCGATCGCAACGCATCATTCGTGTAGAAATCCCTGCATGGCAAACAGATATGGCGACCGGCGAAAGCCGATGGATCACTCAGGCTCGCGTTCAGATTCGCTTTGTCGATGGTGAAGAGGGCGCCGCCATCCCTGAACCAGCCTCATTCGAAGCCATGTTCCGCGAGCTATTGATCAATTATGAACAGGCCCGCCATTTTCGCGCTCAACCTCAATCTATCATCCCCGATGTGGGCGTATGGGTTCCGCCGGCGCCAGCCTGGCGTATTTTGGTCAACGAGCCAGGGATTTATGAAATCACCTACCAAGACTTACGCAATGCCGGGCTTCCGGTGGATTCTTTAGACCCTCGCACCCTAAAATTATACAATTTCGGAAAAGAAGTCCCGATCACCGTAACTGGAGAGGCAGATTCCCGTCTTGACTCTACAGATGCACTGATATTTTTCGGGCAAGGCGTAAACACACGCTATACCGACGTCAATGTCTATTGGCTCACCTATGGTCGTGGCAATGGTTTGAGAATGGCTGAGCAAAGAAGCTCATCGTACGCATCGCCAGCGGGCTACTATCTGGCCACAATACGCGTCGAGAACAACTTACACTACGTGCCCAACCTCCCCATGGATGAAACACACGACCATTGGTATGGCTCACGCATTACCGTGAGCGGACATGACAATACGGCTTATCGCGACATTCCCATGAATGTGACCGATCCTGTTCTGGGAGCCAACCAGGCAACTTTGTCGCTCGCGCTGGCCGGGAACATGAATGCAACGCATCATTTGCGGGTCTACGTAAACGAAACCCTCATATTTGAAGATACCTGGATCGGTCGCACCCTCTTCGAACACTCCGTCAACTTTTCTTCCACACTCCTGCGCGCTGGACAAAACACCGTGCGACTCGAACTGCTCAACGACGCTCCCAATCAAAATCTAGACCAGGTGTATATCGACTGGGTGGAAGTGACGTATCCACGCAAGTTGCAAGCCAACGATGATATTCTGGCATTGAATAAGGTGGACAACGCACCTCGCTCATTCCAAATCGACGGCTTCAGCACCCCTACGTTGGAACTATACGACATCACCGATCCCGCTAATGTCCATATCATCACGGGATGGCAAGCAGTTTATACGGGTAACGGAAACTATCAACTCCGCTTTACTGACACTTCATCTTCCCAGCGAACATATTGGGCCCAGGCCACCAATAAACGACGAAAACCGCTGGAGATCCAGGCCAAATCCGTCCAAGTGCGACCCCTGGCGTCACCCCAAAACGGCGCAGATTACCTGGTGATTTACTTTCCCACCTTTAAAAATGCGCTGCAACCATTATTGACTCATCGAGCGAACCAGGGATATCGAGTCATGGCAGTTAGCACCCAAGACATTTATGATGAATTTGGTTATGGGATGATGTCAGCGGAAGCTATACATGACTTTCTCGCGTATGCGTTCAGCAACTGGCAATCACCCCCTCCCAGTTATGTGCTTTTGGTCGGCGATGGCACCTACGATCCCAGACATTACCTGGCCTCCAGTGCAGACACTTATCTGCCCCCATATCTGGTCATGGTCGATCCCACATTGGGAGAAACCGCAGCAGACAACCGCTTTGTGACGCTCACCGGCAAAGACATTTTGCCCGAAATGCATATCGGCCGTCTGCCTGCCAATTCCCCCGCTGAAACCACAGCCATGGTCAACAAAATCCTGGCTTACGAACAAACACCTATCAACGCCTCCTGGACGAAACAAATCCTATTCGTGACCGACGATCTGGAAGGTGGCGGTGGAAATTTCTACGCCTTATCAGACGCCATAGCTGATGGCTTCGCCGACCCACCCGCAAACAAGGACAAACTCATCCCAGACGATTATCGTCGCACCAAGCTCTACCTTGATCGCACCTGCGACACGGCAACGGAATGCAGACAAAAGATGATGGACGCCATCAATCAAGAAGGCGTCATGTTTGTCAGTTACATCGGACATGGCACCAAGACCTTCTGGGCGCAGGAAAAAATCTGGGATGTAACATCCGCATCGCAAATGAGAAATAGCACCAAATTCCCCATTATGCTGCCGATGACCTGCAACGAAGGCTACTTCCATGAAGCCGCTCTGGGAGCGGAGTCCACCAGCGAAGCCGCGGTGCGGTTACCCAACAATGGCGCCATCGCAAGTTGGGCGCCGACAGGGTATGGCCTCAGCGCCGGACACGATTATTTGGAACGAGGATTTTTCCTTTGGGTCTACCATGGACTAGGCCAACGCCTCGGACCTGCCACCACAGCAGGCAAGCTATATCTGGCGTCCAATGCGCCAAATGGCAGCTACTTTGATCTCATTGACACCTTTTTGCTGATGGGCGATCCTGCACTTCGTCTACCCTTGCCGGAGGTCCCACCACAACAGACATATCTTCCCATTGTCCTCAAGGAGTAAGTCACATGACGGTTCCCCCGACCAATACCCAATCCCGAACGCCCGTCTTCTTGCTCACAGGGTTCACTATCATCATCTTGGTAGCCCTGCTGACATTGATGCTGGGACTCCCCCGCGCGGCAATCGGCGCCCCCAGCTCGGCTACAGGATGGCTATCTCCGAATCGTCCGGCCGGGGTGTCAACCATCGGTGATTTTGTATGGCTGGACACCGACGGAAATGGGACGCAAGACGTGGGTGAATCTGGCATTGACGGCGTGCTGATCAAATTGTGGTTGGACGATGGAGATGGCGTGTTCGAACCGGGCGGCGTCAATGGCGACACCCTCATCGATCAGATGACAACCGGAGACAACCCCAGCACCCCCACAACAGAACAA
>WFTO01000221.1 GCA_015485435.1 Anaerolineae bacterium
ATCCAGGCCATGTGCGAAGGGCTCAACAGCCTTGACATGAACGGGCATATCGTCATCGGCGAAGAATCAAAAAGCGGCATGCACTCCCCGCTCGACAGCGGTAAACAGGTCGGTAACGGCAAAGGTCCTGAGATGGATGTCGTCTTAGACCCTATTGACGGGACCAACCTGCTGGTACACGGTCGCACTGGCGCGATATCCGCCGTAGCAGTGGCTCCTCGCGGGGCCATGTGGTCTCCCTTTCCGGCGGCCTATATGGAGAAGCTGGTCGTTGATCGCGAAGTTGCCCACGCCCTGGTCAAGGAAGCGCTGGATGCTCCCGCCGCCTGGACCCTCGCCATGATTGCCCGCATCAAAAAAAAGACCATCCGCGACCTTGTCGTCTTCGTATTGGACAGGCCGCGCCATCAAGAACTCATTGAAGAGATCCGCATGGCGGGCGCGCGGGTGGCCTTACGCCGGGATGGCGACATCGCGGGCGCCGTGCTTGCCGCTATTCCCAACAGCGGCATTGATGTCCTCATGGGCGTGGGCGGCGCAGCCGAAGGCGTCATGGCCGCCTGCGCGGTGAAAGCGCTCCGGGGTGCCATGCTGGTGCGGCTTGCCCCACAATCGGAAGAAGAGCGAAAACACGTATTGGTCGCGGGCCTGGATATCAATCGCATCATGAATCAAAACGAACTCATCCGCAGCGACGACGTCTTTTTTGCAGCCACCGGAGTCACCGACGGCATGCTGTTGGATGGGGTCCAATATGCTGGCGGATTGGCCCACACCCACTCCCTGGTGTTACGAGCCCGCACAGGCACCCGCCGCACCATCCGGGCAGAGCGCCTGCTGCAAGACCTCTTTATCGAAGAAGATAGGCCAATTCCCTAACGCCATGCGCCATTGTGCGAACGCCAGAAAGAGACCTCGGAGCGCAACCGCTTTAGAGGCCTGCGTATCGGGCGTCGACGTGCAGCAATTGCCATCACATTTGCTGCAACAAATGGCAATATAGGGGAATTTGGGGAATTTGTTACAGAATGGGATATTAAATTACTGCGGGGATGGGATGCAACGGGTAAAGTAAATTGTCACGACGGCTGTCGAAGGCGAAAAAACAGCCGCGTTCTCGCACTGGATTCATTTTCATCTTATCCTGACCAGGAGTTATTCCATGAAACATGGTATTCGCGTTGGCGTGCTCATTTCTGTTCTCTCCGCGGCAATGATCTATTGGATGCGGACCATCCCCTGGATGCCCCTGGAGGCGTCTCGAGAGGCCAAGGACATCGACTGGTTGTTTGGGCTTCATATCGATGTTATTACATTCCTGTACGTGTTGGTGAATGGCATACTCATCTACAGCATCTTTGCTTTTCGGCGCAAAAAAGGGGAGGAGGACGCGGTGGGAGCGAACCTCCACGGCAATACAAAGTTAGAGATCGCATGGACGGTCATTCCCCTCATCACCGTGTTATTTTTTGCTTATCTGGGAACCATCGTCCTTTCCGATATTAGCGCTGCTGCTGCGGATGAGCTCGAAGTCAATGTGACTGCTCGCCAATGGTCATGGAGCTTCGAATATCCTGACGCAGGTGTAAAGTCCACGGAGCTGTATTTACCGGTCGATCGCCAGGTGAAGCTAAACATGACCTCGGTGGATGTCATCCATTCTTTTTGGGTGCCCGAATTTCGAGTAAAGATGGACACGGTGCCAGGGATGACCACCAACTTACGCATGACGCCCTCTATAGAAGGCGTGTACAAGGTGCGCTGCGCCGAATTATGTGGCACTGCCCATGCCGCCATGTTGGGCACCATTCGCGTGGTCAGTCAGGAAGAATTCGAAGCGTGGCTACAACAGGGGCAACAGCAAGAGACCCAACCCGAAGACCTCTCTGAAGAAGAGCTCATTAATCTGGGAGCCAGCACGGCCGACGCGGCGGGATGTCTCGCCTGCCATTCGGTGGATGGAACCAAATCGGTGGGGCCAAGTTGGAAAGGCTTGTTCGGATCGGAGCGTCCTCTCACTGACGGCTCCACCACCATCGCCGACGAAGCATATATCCGGGAATCGATCCTGGATCCTAAGGCGAAAACGGTAGCAGGGTTTCCAGACATCATGCCTACCAACTATGGCGAAACCCTCACATCTCTGGATGTTGAGGCCCTTATCGCCTACATTCGTTCTCTGAAATAAACTGCCAAACCAGGCACAGAGATCGCCTGCCACCTTTTCAAGGCAACCACCACACTTTATTCTCTCTTCATTACTCTATCATAGGAGTCGTGCACACAGATGAACATAAAACGCATCTTGCTAGGACTCATCATCGGCGTCTTGGGCGGAGCCGCGTTGTATACAGTGATGCGGCTGTTGTTAGGAATGCCCGCCCTGGCCTCGAATCCATGGCCCCTGGTCGCCATGGCCGTAACTACAGGGCTCATCGGCCTGATGTTGGGTATTGAACCAAGTTTGGGCCTGGCCCGCGGCTTGTTGGGCATGGTGTTCGGCTTTGCCGTCGGCTTGCTGCTCGTATACGTTATTCGCCTGCTTCTCGGCATGACCCCCGCCTGGAACCCTGAACCCGCCTGGGTCACAGGCGCGCTCTTGGGCGCGACGGGGTTTCTTCTCGGCGTGGGGGTGATGACGGACTGGCTGAAATGGGCCAATGGCATCCACACTCCCGAACAAGATGGCCCACCCGAAGGCAAGCCTGCCTGGGTCCGTTATTTCGGCGCCGACCAGAACCATAAGGTCATTGGCGTGCAGTATACGGTCACGGGCATCCTGTTGCTGGGGACCGCGGGAAGTTTTGCCATGATTTTTCGCACCGAGCTAAGCAAAGCCGGCATCGATTTTCTTCCTGCAGACCTCTTCAACACCTTTATCAGCATCCATGGCATCGTGATGATCGCCTCGATTTTATTGGGCGTGGGTGGCATGGCCAACTATCTGGTGCCTTTAATGCTTGGGGCCCGAGATATGGCCTTTCCCAGGCTGAACAGCTTCGCTTTTTGGATCGCGGTTCCCGGTGCGCTGCTCATTATCATGGCGCTGTTTTTCGGTGGATGGGACACAGGATGGACGGGATACGCGCCTTTGAGCGTACGAGGGCCTCTCGGCATTGACTTTTTCATGCTCGGCGTTTTCATTTTCGGTTTTTCTTCCATTCTCGGAGCCGTCAACCTCATTGCCACAACCATCACCATGCGCGCGCCGGGCATGAGCATGTTCCGCATGCCTATTTTCGTCTGGGCGGTCCTCGCCACCGCGTTGATTCAGCTCACGGGCACCCAGTTCATCGGGCTTTCGTTCCTGATGGTGGTGCTCGAACGCGTATTCAATATGGGCTTTTTCGATCCCGCCTCAGGCGGCAAAGTGCTGTTGTTCCAGCACCTTTTCTGGTTCTATTCCCATCCAGCCGTGTATATCTTCATCCTGCCAGGACTCGGCATCATCAGCGAACTGTTGCCCGTTTTCGCTCGCAAACCCCTGTTTGGCTATAAGTGGATTGCGCTCTCGAGCATGGCCATTGCTGTGATGGGGTTTCTGGTTTGGGCGCATCATATGTTTACCGCGGGCATCTCCGATAGTCTTCGGGTGCCTTTTATGTACTCCACCATGCTTGTGGCCGTGCCCACGGGGGTGAAGTTCTTCAGCTGGTTGGGCACCATGTGGCGAGGCAAACTTAGCTTCCCCACGCCCATGCTCTTCGTGCTTACCTCCATCGCTGTTTTCCTGATCGGGGGGCTAACAGGGCCGCCCCTGGCAACCGTGCCCACCGATCTGCATCTGCACGACAGCTACTATGTGGTGGGGCACTTCCATGCCACCATGTTTGGCGGATTCGTATTTCCTTTCTTCGCCGCACTCTATTTCTGGTTCCCCAAAATCACTGGTTGCATGTATAACGAACGGCTGGGAAAAATTCATTGGTTTTTGCAGACGGTCGGATTTTACACAATGTCTCTCTACATGATGCGCGCCGGCCTGTTGGGCATGCGTCGTCGCATCGTCGACTACGACCCTGCGCTTGGCGTGGAAGGCTATCAGACTGTCATCACCTGGGCGGGTTGGATCATTTTCATCAGCGTGATCATCGGCGTCGCCAATCTGGCCTGGAGCGCCTATCGCGGCAAAGTCGCTGAGCCCAATCCCTGGGGCTCGCGCTCCCCTGAATGGCAGATTCCTTCTCCCGTGCCAGAGCACAATTTCGAAGAACCTTTTGAAGTGGTGGGTGACCCGTACGATTATGGCGTTCCGGGCTCGATCTACGTTCAGATGCATCCCAAACCTACCTCGGCAGGGTAAGTCAGCTCCTGGCTTACCCCTTCCTGTCATGTTCACTCAATCGAATCAGGAGTTTTTCCTCATGGATCAGACACCATCCGCCACAGATAAAACAAAGAAACAATTTCTCTATCGTCGCGGCCTGATTGTATTGATCGCACTGATTGTGCTAGAGATTTTTGATTACTTCATGGCCCAGTGGAGCAATGGGTCCATTACCATTCTGGCCGTGCTGGCGTTGATCAACGCCGTGTTGATCATCCAATACTACATGCATGTCGCCACGCTTTTCTCTTTGGAAGGAGACCACTGATGTCTGTTACAGCCCATGCTCAAGAAATGCACCACGTAGAAGAGATTTCACCGGCTCGGCGGCTTTACATGAATCGTCTGGGGCTGTGGCTTTTTATTATTTCCGAAAGCTTCCTCTTTGGCGGCATTCTGGTAGCCCGCTTTTATCTTTGGGGAACGACGCGCCCCCACCTGGATCAGGCGCTGGGCATGAGTGTCACCATCCTCCTTTTGGCCAGCAGTTTCTTTGCCAACCGGGCGGAGATCGCCATCAAGCATGACGACCGAAAAACTTTTTTGCAAAGCATTCTCATCACAATAACTTTAGGCCTGCTCTTCCTCGTCGGGGTGGTTGGCATGGAATGGCGCACCGCGCCAGTCACGCCCATGATGGATGGCGAATTCAATGTCTATGGCGCGGTTCTCTTTTTCATGACCGGAATGCATGCCTTCCATGTATTGACGGGCGTCATTTTGCTTGCTATTGTTGCGCGGCTGGGCGCCAAAGGTCATTACGGCCCCACGAACTTCTGGGGGGTGGAAGGCGCTGTCGTGTATTGGCACTTTGTCGATGTAGTTTGGGTGTTCTTCTATCCCGCACTCTATCTGATGGGAACAGCTGTCGGGCCTGTACACTGACGTTTCATCACGGAGGCGTGATCATTCCGTTGATCATGCCTCCGTAAGTTCCATGCTCTCCAGAGAATTTCGCCTATGCTTACCTTTTTGCACGCCATGTTCAGTATTTGGGAGCTCCGCTGGGAGGTCTTGCTCCCCTTGGGGATTATGCTTGGGGTTTATCTGCGTGGGTGGTTTCGACTGCGTGCAATTCAACAGCGGCTGGATTTGCAACGGCGAAAACAATCATGGCGACGGCCGCGCGCGGCGGCTCCTCTGGCCACGTCCTGGCGATTGATGGCGTATATGGCAGGCTGGCTAACATTGATTGTGGCGTTACTCTCTGGCATAGACGCCTATGGCTCCATGTTCTTTTTTGTCCACATGCTGCAGCATCTGTTGATCATGATGGTTGCACCGCCGCTGCTATGGCTTGCCAGCCCTTATGCGGTGGGCATGTGGGGGCTGCCGCGCCAGCTTCGATTGGAGATGGGGCGTTGGTTCAGCGGCCCATCTCGATTACGCCATATGCTCGACGCCATCGCCCGCCCCGGACTGGTCTGGCTGACCATGGTCGTTGTGACCTGGGTCTGGCATGACAGCATGATGTACGATTTGTCGTTGCGTAATGATCTCGCGCACGACATCCAGCATATCAGCTTTGTGCTGATGGGACTTTATTACTGGTGGCTGATCATTGGCGCTGCGCCTCGCCATTATCGCTTCGCGACACCGTTGCGACGCAGCCTGTTCCTTTTGGCCGCGGTGCCGCCCAATCTGCTTTTAGGAATGGCCATCGCCTTTGCCAGCGAGCCCATTTATCCGTCTTATACGAGCGTACCGCGCCTTTGGGGCATCAGCGTCATGACCGACCAGCAATTAGGAGGTGTCCTGATGTGGGTGCCCGGAAGCATGATGTTCCTCATGGCCGCCCTGATTTCCGCCGCGGTATATTTCTCTGAAGAAGAACAAAAACACACGTTGCCACAATCGGAATGGGATGGCGATCACGCCCTTCTTATTCCTGGATTGCGGACCGATGACCCATGAACGTCCCGATTCGAAACTATCTCAAAACGACAATCGTTTTATGGCTTATCTTGGCCCTGTTGGGCCTGAGCGGTATGGCCTGGGCCCATGGCGGGGGTACGCCCCGTCTTGTCAATGAACCCCTAGGGCCGTATTGGCTTTCGGCCTGGACAAATCCTGACCCCCCTCGAGTGGGCGAGTTGCATGTTACAGCGGCGCTGGCTCGAACGGATACAGGTGAACCGGTCACCGACCCCAAAATCACAGTCATTGCTCGCGCACCCCATAATGATGTCATCGAATCGGTGATGGATCATGAGGATGCGACGACCCCTTATTTTTACAATACTGACTTCGAGATACCATATGCCGGCGCATGGATCATTGAGCTCGTGGTGCAGGATGGCACGTGGGAGGGCCGGACATCCTTCCCTCTCGAGATCCAACCGGCCCCTATCAACAAAAACCTGATCCGGCTGGCCGCCTTTGCAACGCTCGTGGTGCTATTTACCGGCTGGTGGTTTTGGGGGCGCCACCCACGCCAGAAGCGAGTCCGCAAACGCATTTTCATGCCCCGTCCGGATGAAGACTGATGCGTCGGGCAATAACCAGGGTGAAATCATCATAACGGGGTGCCTGTCCTTTCCATCGCCGCACATCCTCATGGATACCAGCGGCCATGTCTGCTGCGGATAGCCCCCACAACTCACGGATACGGGCGTAAAACCGATCGCGTCCGTATGCCTCCAAGGCCTCATTGACTGCGTCTGTCACGCCATCGGTATATAGAATCACATAATCACCAGGCTCGAGCCGAAGCCACTTCTGTTCGATGCGAATCCTGGGGAGAATGCCCAACGGCATTCCTTTGCTCCGCAATGGCATCAGCACACCCCCTCGAGCAAGCAAGGCCAATCCATGGCCGCCGGAAGCGTATGAAAGCAGGTGGGTTTTGGCGTCGATCACCAGATAGAACATAGTGACAAAGAGATCGGAATAGGTGGTGTCGAGAATGGCCTGGTTGACGCGTTGCAACACCTGGGCAGGGGCGGGATTCGCGGCCGCGACCAACCGCATGGTCGTCCGGCTTAAAGCCATATAGAGGGCGGCAGGCACGCCTTTGTCGGCTACGTCTGCCACCACCATCCCCAATCGATCATTCTCAAAGGAGATAAAGTCATAGAAATCGCCGCCGATCTCGCGAGCAGGCTCCCAACGCGCGGCGAATTCGTATCCAGGCAGTTTGGGCAGGTTTTCGGGAAGAAAACCCACCTGAATCTCTCTGGCAACTTGTAGCTCAGCCAGCAAGCGCTGCTGTTCGATCTCAGCCTCTCGCAACCGCGCCCGCTCCACCGCCACCGCGGTTTGATTGGCGATCCCCGCCAGGATATCGGGAAGACGAGGCCGTTGCAACCTTTCGACATCGGCATCGTCCACAAACAGCGCGCCGATCAAGCGATCGTGAGCCATCATGGGTGCGCCAGCCACCGCATGAAATGAAAACAGCCGTGACGCATCGGGAGACAGTCCATCCTTCGTCGACGCGGAGGAGGCAAAAACCACCTGTTTCTGCGTACAAAGGCGTTGAAGCAAAGGATGATCGTGTGGCGAAAGAAGCAGGCTCTTGGGAGGAAGGGGAAATTCGGGCGATCGCGCATAGCTGGCCGCCACATAAAAAGCTTCTTCTTTTTCTTGCCACAGCATGACGATGGCGCGTTGCACATCTCCCAATTCAACGGTCAATCGAGACACCTCCTGCAAAAGCGCCTCTAATTCATGCGCGCTCACCAACGCCCGGGCGACTTCAAGCAAAATGCGATTGACCATGGCCTCCTGCCGTTGCGCCTGATAGAGACGGGCGTTGGCAATGGAAAGAGCAACCGCATCGGCCAGGGCGACCAAAATGAATTCATCTTCCTTGCTGAATGCGTTTACCCGATCGCTTTGCACATCGAGCACGCCCAGCACCTCCTCCTCCAACTTCAATGCCACCGCGATCTCGCTGCGGGTGTTTGGCAAGAGTCGGGGATCGTCAGGAATGTAGAGCGCGTCTTTTGAGACATCAGGCACGTTGCGCAGCCGACCATGGATCGCCACCCATCCGATGATCCCTTCGCCCAACAACTCGGAACGGCCTTTCCGTCGCCATAAGGCGTGGGTGGTGCGATCGCTGGACGCCTTGAAGACAAGACGTTTTGTGTTGGGGTCCAATACGAAGATCTGAACGTGATAGTAGCCGAAGGCCTCGGCGATGATATCAACCACATGAGCGAAAAGGCGATCGAGATCGAGGATGGAAACCACCGATCGCGTCACCTGAGCCAGGGTCTGCAGTTGATTGGCGCGTTGACGCGCGGATGACAGCAGCCGTCCTGCGCCAAGGATCGCGGCGGCCTGATTGGCGAGGATGCGAAGCAGAAGCAGATGCTCTTCGCTGAAAGCATGAGGCTGATGGCTTTGGGCCGAGAACGCGCCTAATGCCTGATTGGCGATCAACAACGGTACGAAAATGGCAGATCGCGGCGGCTGTGGGCTGTCGTAGCTGGGATGAGCAGGAAGACTCTCCCACTCGCTCAAAAAATCGCGCACCAGTAAAGCCTCGCACGTTTCTTTGAGCCACCCCATAATGCTGTGCGCCGCGGGTGAATCGTACCATGTCGGGGGCAACGCCTCTCCATGCTCATCCCAGGCGAACAGCTGGCTCTGGTCTTCGCGAAAAAGCAGGATATGTATCCGGGCGGGGGGTAGAAATTGACGGGCCTGCTGTTGAAGGATATGGAGAACCGTCGGCTCGTCGAGATCGGTTCTCGCCAGGGCCTGGCTGGCGCGTTGCAAAGCAAGCAATGTTTTGACCGCAAGCGCTTCACTCATGGCAACGCCCCTCTTTTTACCATGCGCAATATGTTGACATCGCCTTCGCGACGATAGACAAGCTCATCCACGGCCTGGCGCATAAGGTGTATCCCCAATCCGCCGACCTCACGCTTTTCAAGCGGCGCTTGCAAGGAGGGCTCAGGGACGGTGGTTGGATCAAAAAAGGGGCCCCAGTCCCGCAGTTCGATCCAAACATCGCTCCCCTTGACGCCCATCCGCAATTCGATGTGACCGGGTTGCCCTTGATAGGCATGCCGAAGGATATTACTCACCGCTTCATCAACAGCCAGGGAAAGCTTGAAACATGCCGCCTGAGTCACGCCCCACTCCCTGCACGCGTCCGCGACAAAATCCAAAGCGGCTGCAACGGTCTTGGGACCAGCTTGCAGGGTGATCGTTCGATTCCTGGACATGGGGACGGACAATGTTTCTAAAAATGCCCCACAGCCTCGGCTTCGGTATCGAAAAACTTGAACAAGTCATCCAGTCCCGTGAGATCGAACACCTCTTTCAGAGATTCAGGCACCTCTGCCAGGTAGACATCGCCCCGTCCAAATTTTCGGCATTCTCTGGCAGTGGAAACCAGCACGCGCAGCGCCGCGGAACTGAGAAAGTTTACATCCGATAGATTGAGCACAATTTTGCAGCGGCCAGCTTTGGTCACCGATCGCAAGGCTTCTTCCAACTGAGGCGCGGTGCTGCTGTCGATACGACCATGGGGAATGAACAAATCACATCGCTTTAAGGCTTTGTGGTCGATGGAAAAACGTGGTGCTGTCATGTTCTATCTCCTGGAAAGCATGTTGGGTGCCAATCAGTGGCAAGGGCTAGCTGTCTATCAGCCAGGACAAGCCAGGCTCATGCTGTGGCTTTTTCCAGAGCTGTTTGATCTTGAAATGTCTGCGCATACTGGGCTGCACTGACGCCCATACCAACCATCATCCACAACAACGCGGTCATATGAGGGTAATTCAGATTAAAGAGATAGTGATCCAACACGCCCGCGGCCAATAATCCTGTCATGGCGCCTAAAATACCCAACATCAGAGCCTCTAGTCTGGGGTCTTGGTGCGCGTGCCGTAGGGCGGAGATGAGCATATTGACGAACATGAACATTGTCACGAAGAATGCCGTCAGCCCAATCAGGCCCATTTCCTCGGCCATGAGCAAGTACAGGGAGGAGACGCCGATGTAGAGGTCGATCTCCGGCGTGCCGGTAAAGCCGACGCCAAAGAAGGGATAGCGGCTGATGAGAGTCAGGGCGTCTTTGTACTCGCCCAGGCGCATCTGAGTGGCGCGATCTTGCATTTGAATGCCCGCAATGAAATGCTGCACGTAGGCCTGCACAAAAGGCAAGAACATAAGCAGCGCCAACAAAACCAACCCGCCTAATGCGCCCCATAGTAGCAGTTTGCGATAACGCATCAAGCCAATGGCCACAAGCCCGATGAGAAAGCCCAACATGGAACCCCTGGAAATCGTCAAGAACAGGGCGGTGACATCCATACAAGCGATAAGGATGATGATCCACCGACGAAAGAGAGGCCTTTTGCTGACGACTTGGGGTAAGGTAAACACCCCTACCAGGATCAACAAACCGCCGAAGACATTGGGATCGATACTGGTGCCAATGGCGCGCATAATGCCGTTGGGATCATCTTCGACAAACCGCAGCGCCCCGAAGCCTCCAGGGTAACCAATACGCGCCATATGGTCTAGAATCCACACTGTGGCTTCACGGGGGATGATATAGAAAAGAATTCCGAAAAACGCCGCGCCCGCGCCCCCTAAAATCAATGCCCGAGCCAGCAGAAACAACGAATCCTCATCTCGCACCACATTGACGACGACAAAAAACAAGGCGATACTAAGGACCATCTCCATGAACTGGCGCAGGTTATTCGACGTCGGGCGGGCATGTTGTAAGCCCATGGCAAAACTAAACGCGGCCAGCAGCAGAAACAACAACACGAAGCCGCCCAGGCTCGTGAATTGAAATCGCGTTTCCCGAGCCAGCGCATACGCCAATGCCCAGACGCCGAAGGTCGCAAAGATGGCGATATCCAAAAAGCTCGGCGTGAACACGATCTTGAAGGGCATGGTGGCGAAGGGCAACAGGGTGGCGATCCCGATGATGCCCACCAGGCCCCAAAGTGGACTCCGCAACACCACCACTGCGCCAATGCCGGCCACGGTCAACGCCAGCGCGATTATGGGCCCCAATACGCCGATAACCAAGCCCGCGGCCAATCCTCCGGCCAGCAACAACAACAACGCCGCCTGACGTTGTTGGCGCGGATCAGGGGAAACCAGTTGGCTACGAAATCGCTGCAGGTAGGAATCGAACATGCTAAGGGGTCTGCTATAAAAATCGTGTATCTTTCCGTTAATTTGTTCTAGAAGCATCTTCTTGAGTCGAAGGTGGACGAAAGACGACCATCAACAACATGCGTCGAGTCTCGTTCTGTTTGTCATAGGGCAAGTTAAAGAAGCGTGCTAGCAACGGCTACGAATTTCGATAGCAAAAAGGATGCGCCAGATGTCGAGACGCCTATTCTACGGTTGGATGGTCACTTTCGTCAATATCGCCGCGGAGTCAATCACCTGTCCAACGGTACTCGTCAATGGCAATCGCTGCAAATCGGATAACCGATAAAGCCCAACTCGCACTTCATATTCCCCGGCGGGCAGATCGCCGGGTAAGGGAACAGCAATTTCATCTTTGACCAACTGACCAGGCTCCCATAGGATCGTGGGCCACCATCCATCCAAAGGCGTTTTATCAAAACCGGCAACCCGCTCTCCTGATGCATTGATTATATGCACAAACACCTGATAATCATCGGCAATGGGACTTAAAGCACGCCAGAAAAGGCCCAAAGAGAGGGTGTCGCC
>WFTO01000222.1 GCA_015485435.1 Anaerolineae bacterium
CTCCGGCAGCCTCAGCAACCGGCCCGGCCTCTCCCGCCTGCTGCGGGATGCGGACGCGGGCCTGTTCGACGTGGTCATCGTGCACAAAGTGGATCGCTTCTTCCGCGATCTGGCCGGTTTCCTCAACGCCCTGCGCCAGCTCAATGACGCGGGCGTGGCCTTCCTCTCGGTGCGGGAGAATATCGACTTCACCTCGGCCTGGGGCAAGCTGGCCCTGGTCATCCTGGCCACCATCGCCGAGATCTTCTTGGACATCCTCAAGGAGGAGACCCAGAAGGGCAAGCGCCAGCGGGTGCGCAAGGGCCTGTGGAACGGCTCCGTCCCCACCGGCTACTGCCAGGGTCTCTGCGCCAATTGCACCGATCCCAACGGCCCCGGCTACTGCCCCTATGTGGGCCGGGAGAATGTGGGCGACGGTCAGAACCTGGTGCTGCATCCCATCGACAGCGTGGCCATCGCCAAGATGTTCGAGTGGTACGCCACGGGCGAGTATTCCGATGCGGACATCGCGGACGCGTTTAATCACTACCAGTATGAGCTGCCCGACGGCGGCACGGTGACCTTCCGCACCCGCGGCCGCGGGCATGGCAGCAAGTATCCGCCTGGCCCCTACGGCAAGGACACGGTGCGCAGCATTTTGCAGCGCAAGTTCTACACCGGCGTCGTCACCTACAAGGGCGAGGAGATGCCGGGCAATCACCCGGCCATCATCGACCTGGAACTCTTCGACAAGGTGCAGGCGATGCGCAAGCTGCGGGGGAACAATCCTCGCCGCCGCAAGAACGGCAGCAAGCCCACCCGCGTCTTCCCCCTCACCGGCATCCTGCGCTGCGACGAATGCGGGGGGCGCATGCGGGGCCAGGCCGGCAGCAACGGCGCCCGCTACTACGCCTGCGTCAACCGCCTGCAGAAGAAGACCGCCTGCACCCAGCCTATGGTGCCTGCTGATGATATCGAGGCCCAGGTCGCGAATCTGATCCTCTCCATGCCCCAGGGCGAGGGCTGGCGGGAGGATGTGCTGGCCCACGCCTTCCCCGATGAGGACCTGCTGGCCACGGAAGAGCGGGCCGCAGCCCTCAAGGCCCGCTACGACCGCCTGGTGGAGCTGTATGTCTCCGGCAAGATCGACCGCGAGCAATTCGACCGCGAGGAAACCGACTATCGCCGGGAGATGGCGCTGTTGACAGCAGGCAAAAAGCGTGATATGTTGGAGATGGTTCAGCTTGTCCTGGACTTCCCCGACTTGTGGGACAACGCTGACGATTTACAAAAGAAAAAACTGTTGCAGCGTTTCTTTGCAACAGTTCATGTCAAGGGCAAAAAAATCGAGGGCGTTCAGCCTGTGAAAAGCTTCTACGCCCTCTTTGAGTATTGCTGCTACGGGAGCGACGGGAATCGAACCCGCGATCTCCGGCTTGACAGGCCGGCGTGTTAACCGCTACACTACGCCCCCTTGCATCTTCAGTTGCAGAGGGCATTCTAGCTGATTTACTCAAGTTTGTCAAGTCTGGAACGGGGTCTTTTTTGAATCATGAAGACAAAAAATGGAAGGGCATTGGGAGACTACAGTTGTCAAAAACCTAAAAAGAAAATGTTTACGAACTGATCATTCAAGGACTTTATGCAATGCAAAAACGCCCTCGGGACTTGACGAGCGATTGCCAAACGGGGGGTGATGCAAAGTCGCCTTGCGGTGTCTTGACGACAGCTAGGAAATGTTTGCCTAATTGAAGGCGTCAGTCTTGCAAGTAATGGATATCCACAATATGAAAATAGCATTGGGGTTGGACGAAAATCATGGTGCTTCATCAAAACTACAGAAAGGATCCTGCATCGAAAACCTTCCGGGGAGACTATCCGCCGGCCCGTTACCAATGAAAGATGCCACGGAAAAATGCTCTCATCCATTGGACCAGGAACCAGGTTCTTTTTCCCCCAAGCTACATCCTGATGGCAATGAAAGGCCTTTTTTCAGCCGTTATCCTCTCAAAAAGGAGCTTCTGTCATAGAACTCACATTCTTCATCATTTTGTCATCATTTTGACACAGTTCAGACATATTCGTGTGGTTAGTGTAGAGTAAAGGTTTCCTGATCGTAACGGTTTTGGCAGAGTCCATCTATCTTGACCACTTAGGAGGTGTGTCATGATCAACTATTTGACCCTTATCATGATTGATTTGATCGCAGGATATACGCTTCTAACCTATTTCTTGGCCATTGGTTTAGATGTTGAACGCGGGAAAGGATTGGCCGCAGCTTTCGGTGGCGTGGGTTTGCTGAATCTTGTGCTGGGCCTTGGCATCACTCTGACCTGGCCCCTGCCTGGAAGCTACAACATCTTGTTTGGCGAAGCCACAGCGATGTTTGGAATAGTCTTCCTGGCTGCAGGTATTGCCATCGCCCGAGAATGGGACCTTTATCCCATCACACTGATTGCCTCCATCTTTGGGATTTATGTACTCATCGCAGGATGGGGAATATTCAGTTTGAACATGACGCGTACACCTCTCATGACGACGGTGCTGTATCTTCTTGTTGGGATTACCGCACTGCTGGCTCCCCTGGGCTGGAAAAAACGTGAAAGTGGCGGGTTGCTCAAGGCGGGTATGGCACTGACCATTATCACGGCCTTGCTTTGGTTCGTAACCTTTGCTGGCAGTTTGCTCGGACATCTGCAGGCCAATCTCCCTTCTTGATCACATCTTTTCTTAACATCAAGAGAGCCTCCACAGTCGGGGCTCTCCTTTCATGTTTCTGTTCCGGTCTTGCATCATGCACTTCGTTGACACGCCGCGATCAAAAATGGCGCTTTCTCATGGTCTGGCAAAATCCTTTATCGCCGGCACCATCACGACGGCGATTTTTTAATCATCGCCGTTATCCCCGGGGTTGGATAAATCATCACCGAGATTATTTTTCAGCAATTGCGCACATCTGCAATGCGTTTTTTCGAAGGAGCATCGAGAACGCACCGCGGGTTCTTGGATTCGCGACGGTATTTGCGGTGCGGTCAGTAAAATCATTCAGTGGGCAATTTACAGCGGAACCGACATGGTGGTTATGAATCCGAAAGATTTCAATTGACTGCAATTCCACAAGCTAGAACACGCTGCAATACGCCTGACTTTATATCGATAGCCGCGCCAAAAGCACCATGTTTCAACATCGTTGGCAGACCAAAGAGGTCGATTTTCATGATGAACTTTCTCGCGGCGCCATGTCGCGGAATGGTTGGACAGCGTCATTAGTGAACACACGTTCTGCGAGGATAGAACTTACAGTTGCAATGGCTTTCCTCTGCTACATGCAGGGATTAATGTCTCCGCGCCGGTGTATCTTTCCGAAGCCTACGCCATATCTGCCCAGAAGTGTTGGTCATGCCGAACCCTGGGGGATTGTCCCCGCGGGTTCCCAATTATTCCCTGGCCTCTGTCTCAATATCCGAGCCAATCGCGTCGCCAGCCACATGGACTTTAGCAAGAACATCAAGTTTGACATTTTCCCAAAAACGCTGGACAGCTTTTATGAGCTGACCGTCAAAGGAAGGGAATATGCATTGGCTTGGTGACAAGACGACGAAGGGACCATCCCGGTGTTGATGGATGCGGATGGGAACGGTCCAAAAGGCCATGTAGAGAGAGCTAGGATGACGAGGCCGCTCGCGCCTGCATGGCCCAAAAGAGGCAAATTGAGCCCGCGACAGCAGCGTTCAGGGAATTGATATGCCCGCGCATAGGAAGCTGCACCAGCCAATCGCACGATTCGGCCACGAGGCGAGAAAGACCAAAACCTTCGGATCCTACCACCACAGCCAGAGGACCACTTAGATCGACTTCTGTGAGCGCAACGGCATCCTCCCGCGCCTCAAGCCCCACCACCCATAATCCTGCCTCTTTTAACCTTCGAATTCCCTGAACGAGATTGCCTACAATAGCCACTTCAAGGTGTTCAACCGCGCCAGCAGAGGCGTTGACCACCGCTGGTGTAATGTGAGCGGCGCGATGTTTGGGCAAAAGGACCCCGTGCACGCCAAATGCCTCCGCCGCTCGGAACAAGGATCCCAGATTTTGTGGGTCTTGGATGCGGTCTAACAGAAGGAGAAAGGGAGCTTCTTGCTTTGTGGCCGCTTGGGCTAGCATGACTGACGGGTCGCTATAAGGATAGGGCCCCGCACTTAACACAACTCCTTGATGATTGGCGCCGTGCAACCACCCGTCCAGCGCGCGTCGGTCAACCTGGCGGGTTGGAAGTCCGTGCCGTTGGCTCAGATGGCGGATGTCACGGATGATCTCATTTTCTTTGACGCCCTTGGCCAGATACAGCCCAAACAGCTTACGTCGCCCCGCGCGTAACGCCTCTCGTACGCTATTTCGACCATAGAGGAGTTCGCCGTGCGGACGTGGGATGGAGGTAGAGGGAGATATCCGAGTTTTCTTCTTGGGCATACGTTTTGCCAGGGGGCGGGGAGTCGGATTGAACCTCACCCAGGGGTCAGCGTTTCCATGACCAAGTGGTGCCATCACGAGTGTCTTCCAGGATGACGCCCAATTCGGCCAATCGATCCCGAATCATGTCTGCCAACTCCCACTGTCGGGCCTTACGCAACGCGCTTCGCACCTCCACCAGCAGATCGATGAACGGCGCGGCGTCGGACTGTTGAGCTTCTTTTGGCTGTAGTCGCAGCCCCAACACCCCCGTAAGCTCTTTGAGGGTGGCTTGTGCTTGGGCGAAGGGTTCGCCGCCCACGCCTGCATCTCTGGCCGTGTTGATTGCTTTTACCAAATCGAAGATATGTCCGAGTGCAGCGGCTGTGTTGAAATCGTCGTCCATGGCCTCCTCAAAGCGCTTTTTGGCCAGTCGAGCCGCCTCAAGAAGCGCTTCTGCCTCTGGTCCTTCGGTCAATTGGCCATGGGATGGGCGTAATGCACTTAGCAGTCGCTGCAAGGCCTTCTCGGCTTGGGGGACAACCTGCTCATCATAGACGAGCGGCTTTCGGTAATGGGAGCCCATCACCAAAAGGCGAAAGACGTCTGCATCATGTTGGGCCAGAAACTCGTCGATGGTGACCATGTTGCCCAAAGATTTGGACATCTTTTCACCGCTGAGCTGAACCATGCCATTGTGCAGCCAATATTTGGCCAATGGTGCATCATTGCAGCTTTCACTTTGGGCGATCTCATTTTCATGATGGGGAAAGATCAGATCATTGCCCCCTCCATGGATATCGATGGTAGGGCCCAGGTGTTTACGCACCATGGCCGAGCATTCGATATGCCAGCCTGGTCGCCCCAATCCCCAGGGGCTCTCCCAGGCAGGCTCATCAGGGGTTTTTTGTGCTTTCCACAGGGCAAAGTCCAAAGGATCCTCTTTTAATTCCTCGGCGAATTTTTCCCGTTCACCGCGCAGACTTTCATCAAGTTTGCGACGACTGAGTTTGCCATAGTCCTTATCGCGTCGCACGCGGAAGAACACATTGCCGTTGACCTCATACGCATACCCTTTGGCGATGAGCTCTTGAATCATGGCAATGATTTCATCGATGGTGCCAGAGACGCGCGGCATGACGGTGGGGCGCTTGACGTTGAGCGCATCCATCTGTTGCAGGAATTTTTCAATATAACGGCCGGCAAGTTCAAAGGGGTCCTGGCCCGTCTCTCTGGCCTTGTTGATGATTTTATCATCCACATCGGTAAAGTTCATGACGTGGATGACCTTATACCCTTTATATTCTAGATAGCGACGGATCACATCGAAGACGATGGCGGACATGGCATGACCGATGTGGGCGTCGGCGTATACCGTGGGGCCGCACACGTACATGCGGACAACACCGGGTTCGATGGGTTCAAAAAGTTCTTTTTTTCTTGTGAGGGTATTGTAAACTTTGAGGGGCATGGTTCAGTTTCTGTACCGGTTGAGTTTCAGCGGAGTTGCATCGTTTGGGGTCTCAAGCGCTGGATGGATGAGGTCACGTTGCGGAGGGATCGTGTTGGGCCGAATGGTTAGCGGGCGTGGCGAAGATCATCCTGCCAGCACTGGTCTGAAGCGCCTTTGTCACTTCCAGGTCCACCTCTTGTCCGATGAGAGAACGGCCATGCTCCACCACGACCATGGTCCCATCTTCCAGATAACCCACACCCTGTTCGGGCTCCTTACCTTCCTGAATAATGCGCAGACGGAGTTGCTCACCAGGCAGGTAGATGGCTTTGACGGCGTTGGCCAGGTCATTGAGATTGAGTACATTGACGCCCTGCAATGCCGCCACCCGGTTGAGGTTGTAGTCATTGGTGACGATGCCGATGTTATGTTTGCGCGCGAGCACCATTAATTTGTCATCCACTTCGCGCACATCCGGCACATCCATATCCACAATGACCAGCTTTGGATGCTCCAATTGTTGCAAATCGTCAAGCACCTGCAGGCCTCGCCGCCCTCGCGCCCGCCGAAGTGCGTCCGAGGAATCGGCAATGTATTGCAATTCCGAAAGCACAAATCGCGGGACCAACAACGGACCTGGTAGAAAGCCCGTGCGGGCGACGTCAAGGATGCGACCATCGATGATGACGCTGGTGTCGAGCAAAAGAGGGTAAGGGCCTTGCGCCAATGGTCCTGGTTTTTCTTGAACCACGGCGCGGAAGCGACCGATCTCCTCTCCACGAAAAGTTTTGAGGATGCGAACCAGATCATCCCGCCGCAAAATCAAAATGATCGCGCCCAAATAACCAAAGATGATGCTTGCGATGAATGGTAGGATCGGCCCGAAGGGTGGAGGCAATTTCGCCAAAGGGATGGCCACCAATGCGGCCACAATCAGCCCCAGAAGCAATCCGATGCTGCCAGCAATCACCTCTTCGATGGGAATTTGGCGAACCACCCGGATGGCGTATTTGGCTGGGCGAGTGGTAATCCAGGGGGCGATAATCCATCCAACAATAGCCCCAACCAGCGTCAATGGTATGACATATTTCAAAGATTCCAGATCCTGTAACGGATTGGGGGTGTCGGTCACAATGGCTCCGATTTCCCAACCGATGATAGCAAAAACAATGAGTCCTAAAATTCGAAAAATCCGATCAAACACAAGAATAAGTCCTCCTATTTGATTGTCAATGAGCCTTTGCCAGTAGCCAGCTCAGAATAAATTGAAAGAATAAATCCAAAAATAAAGGAATCTGTCTTCTAAATCATAGCACAGGGAGGAAGGATCTGACAACGTGCGTAAGCCACTTTCCTATTTTTCATGGCGGGTTTCAATTGCTTGTGCGAAGCAGTGATTTTCCATATCTCGTCGAGGCCACGTCAGCCATAGCATTACGAGGCCTGTGAGAGCTCGAAAAGCTGAGAACGACGAACCGCTATCAATGAACTTGTCGCTTCGGTGAACGTGGGGGCATCATCGTCTTACGCGAATGCATCATGTGGCGCATGCGGTTAAAACGTTCAGATGGCGCATCCTGGGCGAGCGGTTTTGACAAGGGCCCCGTATAAGGGCACAATCGTCTTATTGGTGTGATGGTTTCCCATGTCGTCGTATCATCCTATCTCAACGAGGAGCAATTATGTCCGACGCGCCAAAATCAAAGCAATTAAAGATCGAAGCCCCCAAGGATCTCAAGCCAATCTACAGTAATTTTGCGATCATCCATCACAATTATAATGAGATCGTCATTGATTTCGCTCATGTGATGCCCAATATGCCGCACGCGCAGGTGCAAACGCGAATTGTGCTTACGCCTTATCATGCGAAATTGCTGTTACAAGCCTTGATGCACAATTTGCAAAATTACGAAAAACGCTTTGGCGAGGTAAAAATGCAAGGAGCAGGGCTGCCGAAACGTCCACCGACGGGATTTGATCCCAATCAGGTGCATTGAAACGACAAACCTCGTCGACTCGGGCGCTTACATGCCCAGCTCTTGCGCCTCCCAATCCCGATAAGCTTTCATGAGTTGCCGGGTAATGGGGCCAGGTGGACCGATCTCGATCGCATCCACTTGACGGATGGGAAGCACCCCACGTCGGGTGGACGTGAGAAAGGCTTCTTCCCACTGGGGGATGTCCGATTCGGGCAATGGGCGACGCTCAATAGGAAGATTGGCCTCTTTCGCCAGCGCCATGACTCGCCTCATGACGGTACCCTCGAGGACAGCACCCAAGGGCGGAGCCGCCAAAACACCATTTTGCACAATAAACACATTGCAATTGGAACCCTCAGTCACATAACCAAAACGGTCCACCAGCAGGGCGTCGTGCACCCCTGCAGCGCGGGCGGCTTTGCGAGCCAGGCCAGGCACCAATGTATTGAAGGATTTGATCATCGGCATGGCGCGTTCGCCATGATAGATGATAACCGGAACGCCTCGGACATAGTCCTCTGGTGAGGGGGCCACGTAGGACATTTCGTAAAAGTACACATCCGCATACGCATTTCCCAAGTCCAGTGCTAGCGCCCGCACAAGTCCGTCAGGACGATTCGCCTCAACAATTCGATACGCCCAGGCTGTGAGTTCCTCTAAATCAGGCGCAAGACGCAGTTGGGCGCCTTCAGCTGATTGCAGCAACCGTTCCAGATGATCGCGCAGCGCCACGTATCGCCCGTTCTTGACGAGAATGGTTTCGTAGACGCCCAAAGCCCCAACAAGCGAAGGTGTGAACACAGGAAAACAGGCTTGCTCTTTGGGAATGAATTGACCATTATGCAGGATGTGCTCGTAAATGTTCATAAAAACCTCAAATGGAATGAATGACATCTTTGTTGCCGTGCATGTCGTGCATGGTGCCAAAATTGCCAACCAGCTTCGCCATTATTATACTGCTACCCAATCCAAAACCCTTAATTCACAATAAAAAGAGATTATGACGACCACATTCGCCGGAACGGGCGCTGCACAGCGCCCCATTTGGGAAAAGTACCTCACCGATTACAACGAAGGCCTGGGCCTGGTCTACGAACGTTTTGTCCTCAATGATTTTCTTGAGAAGTTGCGACGGGATTTTGACCTGAAACGGGTGCTCGAAGCTCCAATTTATGGTATGGCGGGCGTGACTGGCATCAACAGCGTCATGCTGGCTCGGCAGGGCGTCCACGTGACCATGGTCGACGATATCTCGGACCGCGCCGAGGCGGTGAAACGGATCTGGCGCGAGCTGAATTTGGAGCCTGACCTGCATTTGATATCACCGGACAGCTGGGGCAAGCTCCCTTTTCAGGATGATACATTCGATCTGACCTGGAATTGGGCGGCATTATGGTATCTGCCAGATCCGGCCGCGTTGTTGCACGAACTGGTGCGCACCAGCCGCAAGCTCGTTTTTGTGGCGATGCCAAACAATTTACAGGTTGGCTATTGGATGCGAAAGTACGTCCTTGATAAGGATTTCTTTCACACCGTGGATGAGCGTTGGGTGGACATCGATCGTATCCGATGGCATCTGCGAAATGAAGGAGTAGAGATCATTGATAGCGGGGTTTTGGACGTGCCCCCCTGGCCCGACACGGTCATGCCAGCCAATGAAGTGCTGAAACGTTTGGGCATTCGCAGCGAGAAATTGGAGGAGCAATTCACCGGAGATAGCTGGGAATGGAATACGATGGCCTATTATTTGGGAGAACAACCCGATCTTTACGACCGCGTCATAAAATATGCCTGGTTAGATCAAGTCGCTCTGCCATGGCAGATCAAATCGGTCTGGGCGCACCATCGTTGGCTATTAGGTCGAGTTGACTGACCCTCTGCAATCCCTTTCTCCCAGTGTGATCATGAACAAGCCAACCACAACATACACATTTGCTGATTTTCGCGCTCGATATCCAGACTGCGATGGCTTTCAGGTTCTGAATGAGCTGCGCCAACAGGAATATCGGCGCCTGGATCAACAAGGCCATGTCTATTTGGACTATACAGGGGGCGGACTGTATCCCGATAAATTGGTTCGCGAACATAGTGAATTCTTGCGAAAAACGGTGTTAGGGAACCCTCATTCACAAAATCCCACTTCTCTGGCGTCGACCCACCTGATGCAACAGGCGCGTCAGGATGTGCTGCGTTATTTTCGAGCCGATCCACAGGACTATACGGTAATTTTTACAGCCAACGCCAGCGCCGCCCTGAAGCTTGTAGGCGAGAGTTATCCCTTCCAACCAGGCAGTCATTTTTGTCTTTTGGCCGATAATCACAACTCGGTTCAAGGCATCCGGGAGTTCGCGCGGCATAAAGGCACTCGGATCACCTATGTGCCGTTGGATCCGCACCGTCTTTGTTGTCCCGACCTACGTCCCTATTTGGAACATTGGGATGCAGACAAGCCCAACTTGTTTGCCATGCCAGCTCAGTCAAACTTCTCTGGTGTCCAACACCCCTTGACGGCCATCGAACTGGCTCATGAGCTCGGGTATGATGTCATTTTAGATGCGGCGGCGTTTGTACCAACGAACCGTTTGGATTTGAGGGTGATCAAGCCCGATTTTGTGCCTATTTCATTTTACAAAATGTTTGGTTATCCAACGGGCGTGGGCGCATTGATTGCCCGACGGAGTGCGCTCGCCAAGTTGGTGCGGCCCTGGTTCGGCGGCGGCACAGTGCAATTGGTTTCCACACGCGCGGATTTACACATCCTGGCCGATGACTACGAAGCCTTTGAAGATGGCACGCCCAATTATCTTCTTCTTCCCGCCATCAGCATGGGGTTGCGCTTGATGGAATCGTTGGATGCGGATCGTATCCATCGATGGGTTATGGCGCTCACAGGCTATCTGTTAGAAGAGATGCAAGCGTTAAAGCACGACAACGGCGCTCCATTGGTTCGAATTTATGGTCCCACAGACACCTCCGCCCGCGGTGGAAGCATCGCCTTTAACCTCATGGATCCCCGAGGTGAATTTTTTCCTTACCAATTGGTGGAAAAAGAAGCCAATACCCGGAACATCTCCATTCGAGCAGGATGTTTTTGCAATCCGGGCGCGGGTGAATTCAGTTTGGATATCTCAGCCGAGGATGTGCGGCGTTGCGTGAAGGCAGCGACTGTGGATGGGCAATTTGATGTCAATCGCTATCATGAATGTCTTGGAAGCAAACCGAGCGGCGCGGTGCGCGCTTCCTTAGGCATGGTGACCAACTTTGAAGATATCGCTTATTTCCTCAACTTTCTTGCCACTTATCTCAATCGCTTCGCGCCCAACATCGCGGCAAAAGCCCCAACGTGTTGATGGTAAAATAAGAGAGTGCGATGACTCAAAGGCCTGAGGTGGATCACCATTGGATCTGACATCAAGCCAGAACGCACCTACGCCTTGGTCAATCCTGGACGCGTTCTTCTAACGAAGCCAGTGAATATTCCAGCTGCGCCAGAGCGTCGCGAAGGTTTTCGGTAGGGCGTGCAGGGGAGTATTGAGGCGAGCGCTGTTTGCGTCGAAAGCGTAGACGCCGTTCTCCCTTCTCCAACGTTTTGCGGACCACGTCGATATCGAAGTTGGCTTTGCGCATTGCATCCAACTCCTCCGCCACAAGGCGGCGCGTAATGGGGATGCCATGGCGGGCGAGGATGGCCTTCAACTCGCGATATTGGTTTTCCAGATCCAGGGTCACCGATCGGTATCCGTGTTGTGCGATGGTGACGCGAGCGGAATAGCGCATGATGTTGTAAAAAGCCATTTCGAAATCGGTGGGGCGAGGTTCGATCAGGATAATATCGATATCGGGATAACGACGACGCAGTTGTTTAATGTGATACGCCAAGCCACTACGCATGGAAATCCGCATGAATTGAGAGAGAACCGCCTGTGCCCCCTTTTCGCTGATGAACTGACCATCTTCTCCGAGCAAAGGGATAGATTTCTTTTGGCTATTGTCAATAGGCACCAGGGGATTAATGCAAACAATCAATCGGGCACCGGCTTCGATGGCGATGTCGAGACTGGCGTTGCCACGTACTGCACCATCCACAAATTCCTGATCGCCAATCCGCACAGGACGATACAGCAACGGAACGGCACTGGAGGCGGCGATGGCTTTGCTGATGGGGACATGTTCCCAACCTGGCGCGCCGAACACAACGCGTTTTCCAGTGTCCAGATCCGTAGCGATCACATAAAGTTCGCGCTCCACATCGCGAAAATCATCACTGAGCCCATACTCCTTCCATAACCCCTGGACAAACTGTTCCAGCACGCGATTATCGTAGAGGCCAGAAGGTAGTGCTTCGGTTAATGACCAAAGGACATCAAACAAATTCATATCATTTCGATGTCGCAGATAATGCGAGAGGGCGTTTTTGATGGTTTTGGGGAAGCGAACGCCTTTGCGTATAAATTCATGGGTGTTCAGGGCAAAAAGATGACGGGGTAAAATGCGCGACGCCCCTGGTTCGGCGCCATCAAGAGCGCGCATCATCTCCGATGGCGTGATGCCTCGGGCCAGCATGCTACCGACAAGCGCCCCGGCGCTGGTCCCCACGATGATGTCAAAATCGTTGACCGTACGGTCTAAAAGCATGGCGTCGATGGCTCGCAAGGCGCCCACTTCGTAAACCGCGCCCGTTAACCCCCCACCAGCCAGCACAATCGCTGTCTTCGATGGTTCGGTATGGGGTAAATTTTCGATGAATTCTGGTTGATATCCAGTAATGATGGACATGATATCCAGGACTTTGTCAAGAGGAGGATGCTGTGCCCGAATTCGCCTGGGAGCTGGAATCGTCGTGATGGTTTGGGGGCGAATCCCTCCCCTCAGTCACTTCGAGGAGTTTGTCAACGCTGGCCATCAGCTTTTCAACCTGGCTTTCCAAGGTTTTGATATCTTCATGTGTGGGAACGTTGAGCTTATTCAAGGCGGCATCTAGCTTGATGTCGGGCAAGAGCCCTTTGGCCGTTGCGGCTGCACCTCCGTAAAGTTCCTTGCGCAGACGATCCGCTTCTTCTTGTGCAAGTTCACCTTTAGCAACCAACGCTTCAATGCGATGATCGATTTCCTCTTCTAGAAGATGCAAAACGTTGATGGAAGACGAAACAGACTTTTTGAGGTAGTCGATGGGCGCGCTTCCGGTTCGAATTAAGGCGGTGAGGATTGACTTGGGCAAAAAGCCCGAACGTTTTTTCTCCCGTTCAAAAATAATTTGCGACAGGGTGATGCTGGTAAGATCCTCACCCGATTCATGATCAATCACCTGGATATCTTCACCCTGTTGAATCATCATGGCGATATCATCTAGCGTGACATACCGTTTGCTGGCCAGATCGTATAATTTTCGGTTGGGATAGCGTTTAATGGTTCGCATATGGCCCGGGTCCTTTCGTTGCAGGGAGGTTTTTCTCATTATAGGCAGGCATGCCGCGTTGTGTCAACTCTATCGATGTCAAGAAGGGAAAAACAAAGCATTGCCAATGCAACAAATAGTAACACCCGACCGGCGCACAAGTTCCTCTGACAACATTGCCTCGACACAAAAAATGATCGTACGCTCGCGCCAAACAGGGGCATAAGGGACTTCATTTATCCGCCCGCCATGGATATGCGTCGCCACTCAGTTTGCGGCATTCGGAACAAGGAACACTGGGGGCAGCATGTTCTCGTAATCATCTATGCGTCCAGTCTGCCCTTTCTCAAATAACCCTTTTCCTCGATAGACCTATTTGTGACCGTGCCCCCGTCATTGTCACTGCAAAGTCACTATAACCCCATTCCGCGACTAACGTCTGCACCCGTTCTAAGAATCTGGACACGATGGATTTTCATTCGCATCGGCCTGGACAAGCCCGCCATTGAAATGTTCTAAAAATTGAATGAATAGCACGCTGATGACGCAGAGTAGAAAGGGAAAATAAGAAAAAATCTGCGAAAACACAGTCCGTTGCATCTACGTCATCAGCGTTCCCATGGTCATCGGTATCGACGCATCACGCCTCAGTCGGACCCACGTCCCACCACTGAATCCACGTTCTTACTGCCACGAGATGATCCTTGCGCCATGATTGTCCGTTGCAACGCTCATCAATCCTCCGTCAATAAGCCCAACACCAGAGAGCGGGTGAGTGTTCCCAACAGACGATAGTGGGAGGTGCTGGCATTTTCGGCGAGCTGACGACCAAAATCGGGCAGCCAACGAGCGAGATGATTGCGGATGAAATACTGCAAAGCACTCTCAACAGCGGGATCTGGGACGTTGGCATTGGTGCGCAGCAACGCGCTCAGACAGGCCAGCTCCACACCTGCATGATCCGGCGCATCCAAATGCAGCCAGTGTTCATCCATATGCAAAGTGGCAGGATCGAAACTCACAGACGCGTAAAAGGCGGCCACCTGATGGGTGATGGGGCCCCATAGACGGCGGGTGCGCTGAGCCGATTCGTAAGGAGGTAGATAGCGCCCCGAAACAGGCACGAAAAAAAGCGCGTCGTAATCCGCCCTCAAGTCGGGCAAAGGGTCCGCCTCGTTTGAGAAATCATCAGTGAGGCCCAGCCCCTCATGCAACACTCCGATGGCCTCCGTGAAAGCGATCGTCAGTCTGCCATTGGGGCGATGAAGATACATGGCAGCCAGCATATCCGCGGCCCGAGCGTAAAAACGTTGTTCGTGTTGATTCATAGTCATGAGAACCATCGAGGCCAGGCCGCCAGACTCTGCCAACCAGCAGAGTCGCGAGGCGGCCTGGCGTAAAGGGATCAGATTTTTTCGACTTTGACGGGGATTGCCTGTCGAGCATTGGAGCCGACCACAAAGTCAGCCAGGGTGGAAAATCCTTTCCGCGAGGGATCGGCAATGCCCAGGAGGTTGCTGGCGACGCCTTTGCCTCGCAAACCGCTGGCGTGCCACACTTTGTTCTCAATGGTCTCATCTCGGGCTCCCAGTCCCCAGTGACCATAGCCATGTTCAATGCCCACAGTACCGGGCCGAATGCCTTTGCGCACCGAAATCACACCTTCGACGCTGCCGCCAGGACTGGTGACCCGCACCCGATCGCCGCTACGCAAACCAAGCTTGATCGCATCACTTTGATGCATGACGATGGCATTGCTGGGTTGTAATGCGGAAAGTCGTGGCGCACCTATGGACGGCGGAGACATCAATTGCGATTTTGTGGAGACCATTTTGAAGGGCCATTCCGAAGGAGGATACACTTCATCGATGGGGGTCTCATCAGCGAAAACAGGCTCTCGCCAGGTGGGAACGCCGACGAAGCGTTTACCGTTCATGCTGTTACGAGTCGTGCCCAATTTCTCATTGTAAATTTGTAGGGGTTTGCCGTAGCGATGAGTGAGCCAGTCACCTTGATACGCGTACTTTTCATCCTCAAAACGACCGCCACGAGCCAGCACGTAAGCAACCTTGCGCTGTTCTTCCGGCTTGAGCACTGAAGTGATCTTGTCCCATATGCGCTCCACCCCCGTGAGCTGAAGTTCTTCATCTGAAATATCGGGGACGGGTTCTTTGTCGAAGGCGGTATTGGCCGTAATACGCAGGAACCAATCTTCGGGATGGTTGAGTGGATGCAGGTTGCCATCCGCATCAGGGATGGCGTCATCACCGAATCCAGGTAGCCCCATCTTCCTGGCTAGGGCGATGAGAAAGCTTTCCATACAAATGGGATCGCCATCAGGGGTTTTGGCCAGCGGGGGTTCCACCACGGGCCAGCGCACTGAATTCACCTTGGTGAGATACGCGGCCCAAGGATGCGCGTTGCCCCAGGTTTCGTAGAGCACCGTGTCAGGGACAATGTAATCGGCATAGGCGCTGGTCTCGTTGATGAAGGGATCGATGGCAATGATTAGGGGAATGATTTTGGGGTCAGCCATGGCTTTTTTGGCGCTCTCAAACAGGCCCGATTGCCCATAGAAGGGATTCGTGTTCCAAAAGATCATGGCTTTGATGGGATAAGGGTAGCCGCTGAGCGCGCCGTTGAGATATTCGGGCTGGATAGCCATAGAGAATGGATACCAGGGCGCTTGTGCGGGATAAGGGTTTTGTCCTGCATCCTTTTTTCTCTTGAACTCGGTTGTTTTCTCATAAGGAAAGCCACGACGACTGATGCGCACACCTTTGGGTTTGACTTTGCCCTCGAATTTGACCAGATTGTAGCGCGGTTTGGGCCCAAGATCTGCATAATGTCCGCCTCCAGCGCTGGTTCCACCCTTCCAGTTGAGATTACCGACCAGAGCATTGAGCATAACGATGGCGTAGGCGGTGTAAAATCCGGTGCTGTGCATGGTGCCCCCGTGGCAGTCAGCCACTGCTTTGCGACCATGGCTGGTGAATTCGTCGGCCAATTCCTCGATGGTTTCTACGGGGATGCCGCATCCGGCGCTGTATTCTTCCAACGTACGGGAAAAGGCTTCTTCTTTTAACAGCTGCAGGCTGGTTTTCACAGCGACGTTTTCGCCGTTGATCGCCACAACGCCATCGTAAAAGAGGAGGGCAGGACCTGTGGCGTTGGCGTGGGCGACAGGCTGTCCGCTAGCTTCGTCAATAACCACAAAAGTGTCATTTTCCCCCTCTTCGGCCAGCCCCACCTGTGATCCGCGCAAGAATTTTCCGAAATCCGGTCGATCCTCGTCCACGATGACCAGATGGGTGGCATTGGACCAGCTAGGCTCACCCGCAGCTTTGGCAGCATCTGCGTTGGGTTGGGCCAGGAAATGCGCATTATACCGTTCGTTCTCCAATATCCAACGGATCATACCCATGGCCAGAGCTGCATCGGTGCCTGGCTTCACCGGCACCCAGCGGCTGCGCGCCCCTGCAGCAATACTATCAGCATTGGTCAACACCGGATCCACCACTACATAGGTGAGCTTGCCGTCGCTTCGTCCCTCGGCCACCATCTTGCCCGAACGTTTGAAGGGGTTGCCGGCGTTGGCGGGCGCCGTGCCGATGGTGAGCAAAAATTCGGTGTTCTTGAAATCGGGTTTGAGATGAGGATACTTCTTCCAATCATCCAGCAATGCGGCATAGCCCGCTCGCATGGAAAGACCGCAATTGCCACGATGCCCCGTGAAATTGATGCTGCCAAAAGAAAGCACAGAGAAGCGTTTGGCCAATCCCAATCGTCCTTCCTTGAAACCAGCGATGAAGGCGAGTTGATTGGCTTTAGGGCCCAACTCCGGCGCTTCAGGGTCGATAGGGGTCTCCAGGTCGCGAATGGCGCGTAAACCATCCACATGGCCTTCGCCAAACAGATCGCCACCTTCGACCACCTCTTCCAGCAGCTGCTCGAAGGAGATAGGTTGCCATTGGCCGCTGCCGCGTGGTCCCACTCGTTTGAGCGGTGTCAGCACCCGATAGGGATCATAGAGTTTGTCCAATACGGCGTTGCCCCGCCCACATGCGGTGGAACGATGCTTCATGCCCTTATCCTGGTAGGCGCTAAGCATCAGGTAACTTTCTTTGATGGGGGTCTGGTAATCTAAGAAGGGGTCAGCGGAGAGGATATGATAGGGATTGCCGCTGACGCGCAACACTTTACCTGTCTGTTTGTCCACTCGTACGCGCACACCGCACAGCGTCGTGCAACCAACGCACACCGTATTGGCCAGATATTGATCTGGGTTGGGAGTCACCTTGCCCGTCTGTCGGTCTACGGTGAATTCCGGCTTGGGCGCATTTCCCGCCAGGGGGTCCAGAGGGTGAGCGCCAGCCCACCAGCCCTTACTGATGCCCTTAAGCGTGCTGGCATAGCCTGCACCAAACACTGTGAGCGCACCAGCAGCGCCCAACGCTTTGAAGAAATCACGTCGATTAAGAGTCATTGTACGCCTCCTTTGGGCAAAACAACAACTTGATCTTGAGCATCGAAAGCATCGTTTACAACGTCATCTTCCGGTTCAGCCGCATCATAGTTGCGCCACGGCAAGAACCAGGTAAAAAGAATAAAAAGGAAAAGCCAGAACGCCCAGTTAGAAATCACCTGCATTACCCCTTTGCTACCCCAAAATTCGGGGTGATATTGGTAAAACCCGGCTGTGGTCTTGGGAATCTCCTGACCCCCAATAACCGTGTCCCACCGAAACAACCACACACCAGCGATGGTGACCAGCGCCGAAAGTATGAGGAGGGGACGGATGCGACGCAAGCGAGGAATGAGCATCACAAGGGCAGGGATCATCAGGGAAAGCACAATCTCAATAAGCACAGTCTCCGTGAAGCGCTCCCTAAACATGAAGCGGATGACCTCCAGATAGGAGCCATAGGAATAAAAGAAACCAATGCTATACCAAAAGAGACGGATGGTAAGGTCGGTGATGATAGTCCAGCCCAACAATACGGCTAAGCGGTCGATGAGAGTCCAGTTAATGCGACCCTTCTCATTCCGCACCATAAGCCAGGTCAAAACCAACATAAAAGCGATACCGCTGACCATAGCCGATACCAGAAAGATAAGGGGCATAAGCGGAGTGTGCCACAAAGGCCGGGCCCGCACCACGCCCAGTATGTAGCCAGTGTAGCCATGCACCGCGATGGCGAAGGGAATGCCGATGGCTCCCAAAATGTAACTCCATTTGTGATCCCGTTTTTCGGTTTCGGATGTCACCTCATGAGAGCCCAGGGCCAGGAACGCATAGAATTTTTGTTTGCTGCCAGAAGCTTGCTGGGCTTTGCGGGCAAAACCGGCCCGAAATGCGTAGACGCCTTCCAGTGCGATAAGCAATGGATATGTCGTCAATAAAAAGACACCCCAACTCATAGGCGATGTGACATGGGTGTGATAAAACAGGGAATAAAAACGCCCCTGCTGCTCCAAATCAGCGATCAGATTCAATGGAGCGGCTATCAGCACCGTAAAGGCCACGATGAGTGAGAGTTTGGCAATAGGACGATAGTGCTCATCGCCGAAGACATAGGTGAGGGCAGAAATGAGAAATGCGGCCGCACTCAGACCCGTAAAAAAGAAGTATTGGGGAATGGCTAAGCTCCAATCAACGCCATGGAGTGCGTTGATGATTTCAATAATGTACGGATTCATGGTTGCGCCAGCTCCTTTTTCAGCTCTTCTTCGGTCCAGGGAACGGGTTCGCCGTTGACCTTGGCCTGAAGATAATCACTCAGACCGATGTAAAAAACCCGAGGATCGGTGCCCATTTCTGGTTTAAGCACCTGTGTGGCATGTTCTTTCAACAGTTGATTGATCTCGCTATTGGGATCGTTAAGATCGCCAAAAATGCGAGCTCCACCCACACAGGTCTCCACACAGGCGGGCAGCAAACCCGCCTCAGTGCGATGCACGCAGAATGTGCATTTGTCTGCCGTGTGGGTTTCAGGGTTGATGTAACGAGCATCGTATGGGCAGGCCTGCACACAATAAGCGCACCCGATACAAACTTCGTTGTCCACCACCACTATGCCATCGCCACGTTTGTATGTGGCCTGCGTGGGACACACCTCCACGCAGGGGGGATTTTCGCAATGGTTGCATAGGCGGGGCAGGGTGGCGCGACGGGCCGTATCGCCAAAATCGATCTCGTAGGTGGAAACGATTGTGCGATGGTAGCCCAGGGGCACATCATTTTCCATGGAGCAAGCGACGCTGCACGCTTGGCAACCGATACACTTGCGCAGATCGATCAGCATGCCCCAACGGTGGCTGCTTTCACTGGGTTCATCAGGGTTGGCCGCCATCGCCTCCTGTTTTGGAACCATGACGGCCGTTGTCGCGGCAACAGCAGCCCCGCCTACCATGAATTTAAGAAATTCGCGGCGGTCTGTCTTCATACAACTCCTCCTGAAAAGATGGAAACAAGAACTATTGCTCCACCTATTGTAAGATTTCCCACTATCAGAACTCTAAATATTCCCCCTCAAGTTCTAAAAATTTTCTATAAAATTCAGATTGTTGGCTATTCGCAACGCAAGCTGTATCCCACGCCCGGATAAGTGACGATCTCTGCATCCTTGGCGTGAGCCAACTTTTGCCGTAGTCGACCAATATAAATATGCAAATATTGATTGTTGCCCCGATACTCATCCCCCCACACACCAGCGAGCAGATAATCGTAGGTGAGCACCCGGTTCTTATGGCGTAGCAACAACGTCAGCAGGTTGAATTCGGTGGGGGTTAGGCGGATTTCTTCATGTCCAATCCAACCCTGATGTGAGGCGACATCCACCGTCACGTCGCCCGCGCGCAACGGCACATCGGGCGGGGATGCGGTCGCACTCGACGCCCGGCGCAAGACGGCGCGCACGCGGGCCAGCAGCTCCTGCAGCCCGAATGGTTTGGTCAAATAGTCATCTACGCCGCTATCTAGCAATTCGACTTTTTTGGCTTCATCGCTCAGTGCGCTGAGAACGATGATGGGGGTGTGGCTCGATCGCCGCACAGCAGCCACAACCTGGGCGCCATCCACTTTGGGCATCATCAGATCAAGGATAATCAAATCAGGCGTTTCAGAGGCCAGCATATCCAGAGCGGCCTGACCGTCGCGAGCAATGAGCACGTCGTATCCCCGCGCTTTGAGGTTGACTGACACGAATTTAATGACGCTGGGATCGTCATCAACAAGGAGGATGCGGGTTTTGGCGGCTGTCATACAGACGTTTTTGAAAGAAATGGATGGAAGGATGGCAACGTGATGCGTTTCAATGGATGCAAGGCAGTGTAAAATGAATGGTCGAACCTTCCCCAATCTGACTTTCGGCCCAAATGCGGCCGCCATGCGCTTGAACCAGCCCCTTACAAATGGCCAGCCCAAGCCCTGTTCCCGAGGTTTCGGGATGATCGCCGCGATAGAAACGTTCGAAGAGATGAGGCAGCGCCTCAGGGGGAATGCCTGGGCCTTTGTCGTGAATATCGACCTGAATCATGTCATCCACTTTGTGAGCCGTGATGGTGATGGGGGCGCCTTCGGGCGTGTATTTGGTGATATTCTCGATGAGATTGCGCAGGATGTCAATGATCCGCTCTCGATCGCCGTCGATGGGAGGGAGATCATCAGGGATATCGACGTGCACCGGGCGTTCTCCTAACAAAGGTTGCATGCGTTCCAATGTCACCGAGACGAGGTGATGCAGGCTACACGGGCCCCGTTGCAGGCGAAGGGTGCCCGCCTCCAGTTGCGCCATATCAAGCAACTGGTTCACCAGATCGCGTAGCTTATCCGCCTCTTCCACAATGGTCCGCAGAAAATCTTGTTGGGTGTCCTTGTCCCACGTCACATCTTCCAAAAGCAACGTTTCGGCAAATCCCTTGATGGAGGTGAGGGGTGTGCGCAATTCGTGGGAAACGGTCGCCAAAAATGCACTTTTCAACCGGTCCGCTTCCTGAGCTTGCTCCAGAGCGACCTGCAACTTTTCCGTACGCACCGCGACGAGGCCTTCCAATCCGCTGGCATACTGTTGCAACTCGGCAACCATTTGGTTGAATGCTCGGGCCAATTGGCCGATCTCATCCTGACGCTGAATGGCGCTCCGTCGAGAGAGATCGCCCTGGCCCACTGCGATGGCATCTTCGGAGAGTAGCGTGATGGGATGGGTGACGCTACGGGCGATGAACCATCCCGGAATGGCGCTGGCAGTCATGGCCAACATCACCCCCAAAAGCAGCCAGTAGAAAAGTGTGCGCACCGGCGCCAGGGCCTCGGACGCCGGCTGCTCCACCACCACCCACCATCCCAATGCAGGAATGGCCTGGGCATTGCCCATCACGGGACGGTTCCAGGCGTCTCGATAGCGCGAGGGTAAGGGGGCGCCAGAGCGCAATGCCTGCATGAGAGGAGCCTCATCGATCCGCGTTTCGGCCAGTACAAGACTGTAATCGGGGTGGGCGAGTAGACGCCCAGAGGCATCAATAATATACATGACGCCCCCTTTTCCCACCCGAAACGCGGTGACTTGATCCCACAATCCCCGCAGGCTTATGACGGCCATGAAATAGTGCTTAGGGCGTTGGCCGTATGGATCGCGACATGGCACGAACACCGTCAGCAGTGGGGCGCCATTGGCAGAAAGTTGGACGGGCCCCCAGCTTACATCGCCATTCTTCGCTTTTAAAAACGCTTCATTGCCCGACAGATTCCGTAAATCCTCAGACGTAATAAGACGAATGCGAGAGACCCGGTTCATCTCCCGACCAGTTGCATCTAACAGGCTGATTTCTTGCGCCAAGGGGGCTTGATGTATCAGGTGGCGTAAAATGCGATCTCGTTCAGCAGGCGAAACGCGACTCCAATCGGTGATTTCTGCGGAAGCCTGCAACAAAGAGACCACGTGCGTCAGCCTGGTTTCAATAAGAAGGGCCGCTCGTTTGGTCATTTCGCGCTGTGCAGCGCTGGCCGCCTGAACTTGCTGGGTGTAAAGGGTGTACAGGGAAAAACCGGCCAGCGCCAACATGGGCAGCAACGCGGCTAAGGCAGCCTGCACGATCATCCGAGTCTCTAGCCGTCGCCAGCGACTCACGGCGTCTCCTCCGGGAAGAACTGGTCCCCCAGTCGCACTGTATCCTCATCGAGATGAAGTCCCATCTCGCGGGCGGTTTGCATATTGATGCTAAATTCGGGTGTGTCAGGAAATTCCACGGGGATATCTCCCGCCGGAACGCCACTGAGCGCTTTGTCAACCAAACGCGCAGCCTGATACCCCATGCTTTGGAAAGAGGCGCCATACGCGGCCAGTCCTCCTGCGGCTACAATGTCTTGATTGAGGCCCATAATGGGAATACGCGCTCGTGATGCAGCGGGCAGCAGTACGGTGGGCAAGGCGTTCTCTAGAGTGTAGCAAGGAGTGACGAGGATGGCGTCGGCCATGCCCGGTTGTAGTGCATTGGCAAAGCGTTCCAGCGATGCCTCACCATCCACGGGCTGAGGGATCAGGGTGAGATTTAGTCGTGTGGCTGCCCATTGCGCTTCCCTCAATGCAGCCAGGCTTGGCGTGATATTGGGACTGTACAACACCAACACGCGTTGCGTTGCAGGCAACAACAAGGTCAAAAATTCCAACCGCTTGCTGGTGATCTCGATGTAGCCATTGTCAACGCCGGTCATGTTGTGACCTGGATGCTGGAAACTTTCCACTACACCCCAGTCTACGGTCGCGGCCACGCCGATGAATACGATGGGTGGGCCATCATTCGTTGCCAGCTTTTTGGCTGTTTGCGTCTCCACCCCACCGAGTGTAACGAGGACATCGGGATGCTGCATTAGAGCCTGTTGCGTTAGATCGGGTAAGCGGTCCCCTTGATTTTCGGCGTTGAATATCGTCACAATCAGATTTTCGCCTGGTCGGTACCCGCGATCGGCCAGTCCCTTTTCCAAACTCTCCGCCTTAACCAATCGCGATTGCCCTGAAGCGATCACAGCAAGATGGTAAACGGCGGAGGATGACGTGGCGGATTGGGTGCATCCAGAGAAAAGGAATGTCGCCAACGTGACAAGCGCAACAAGAAAATAGCGAAATGTCATGAAACGAAAGCATCCATTCAGATGAGAAGGATGATGATTTATTTTAGCGCATATAGCACACCAAGACTATTTTTCCATGATCAAAACCAAATGGATAGCAGCGCGCAGGGGACGCAGAGGGCATTACGCCCAACATTCCACAGTCAGAAACATTCCGGGATGCGAGGACCTCAGCGAATTTCAGACATACCGCCTGCTGCGATGCGATCCACGTTTTTGATGGCAGAAATTCTGAAAATCCTTCGCAGCAAGGCATGATGCCTGAAAAAACCGTGATATCTCCTCGGCAATATCTCAACGGAGCGAAGTGCAGAGGGCGATGTGCAACAGGGAAGTAATGGACGTTGCTGATGACGTATATGGCGCTGCAGCTGACAGCGTATGGGCTAGTCTGGTTGATTGCAGAGCACAGAAGCGCCCATTGAGGATCATGGGACATTTGTACCAGTTGCGAGGGGTGATTTGTCTTAGAAAAAATAAGCCCCATTACTCACGACAGCGCATCATCACGCTGCTAAGATGAACCTATGGGGATTGACGTCGCATGGACGCTGTCTATGTTCGCGGCAATCCTCCCAATCGCCATTTTTTCAAATGCTTTACCCTACGAGGAGGTTGATGATGAACACATGGACGCGTCAGCGTTTTGTTTTGCTTGGAATTATCGCCCTGGCAGTTGTGATGTTGGCCGCTTGCGGAGGATCATCGACGCCAGCACCAGCCGAGCCCACCCAAGCGCCGCCACAAGCAACGAAGGCAGAAGCGCCGGCAGCTACACAGGTTCCAACAGAGGCCTCTGCGGCAAAGAGCCCTGTCGCGTTGCGGGTGACGTTCGCCTGGCCAACCTACATCGATCCCGCGGTGGGCAACGACTTTTCCAGCTCTGCGGCTCTGGTCAACCTATATGACTCATTGGTCTTTCCTGCCAAAGATGGCGGCGTCATTCCCTGGCTGGCGGAATCCTGGGACACCTCGGAGGATGGCCTGACCTGGACATTTAAATTGCGGCAAGGCGTGAAGTTTCATGATGGAAGTGAACTGACCGCGAGCGATGTCGTCTATAGCATGAAGCGATTGCAAACGATCGGCGAAGGCTATGCCTATATGTTCGAAAACGTCGCCGATGTGTCCGCCCCCGATGACCAGACCGTAGTCTTTACCCTGTCGAAACCTAGTGGTCTGTTCCTCTTGAGTCTGGTGCGACTTTACGTCTTAAATGAGGACCTTGTCAAAGCCAATACCGCTAAGAAGGGTTCATATGGTGAAAATGGCGATTACGGCAAAGATTGGTTGTTGACTCATGACGCCGGTTCAGGTCCTTACATGGTCAAAGAATTCCCTCTTGAAGAATATTTGCTTATGGAAAAGAACGATGATTGGTGGGGAGATTTCGTAGAGAATGCGCCAGATGAAGTGCGGTTTATCGCCGCCACCGAGACCGCAACCGTGCGCACCTTAATGGCCGACCGTCGTCTGGAGATCAGCGATCAATGGCAGACCGTGCAGGCATTGAAATCGTTGGATGCCATTGACGGCATTTCTGTGGCTGCCATCCCTACGATGACGGAATTTTATTTCATGATTAATACCAAAATCCCCCCCACAGATGATGTCCACTGCCGTCGCGCCATGTCCTACGCCTTCGATTACGCCACCGCTGTGAGCCTGGAATGGGAGGGCACGAAACAGTCTCAAGGCCCAGTCCCCGCCACCCTGGCCGGCCACAATCCTGATGTGTTCGTCTTCCCCCATGATGTGGACAAGGCAAAAGAGGAATTGGCCCAGTGCAAATATGCCGACGAGCTCGACCAATATCCGGTGGAAATTCACTGGATCTCCGAAGTGCCCGATGAAGAAAAGTTTGCCTTGCTTTTCCAGTCGAACATGGCGGATATTGGCATGCCGGTCAAAGTCGTTTCCACGCCCTGGCTGAGCGTGGTGGAGAACATGAGCAAACTGGAAACCAGCCCCCACATTGTGACCATTTACGTGGGCGCAGATCTGCCCGACGCCGGAGTGATGCTGAATCAGCGATACAGCTCCGCCACCGCCGATCAATGGCTCCAGAACGAATGGCTGCTGGACAAGGACTTCGACGCCCGGATCGCGGACGCCCTCGCCACCGTGGATCAGAACGAACGATACGCCAAATATTACGAATTGCAGGATTACATCGTAGATCTGGCCCCTTCCCTGTTCGTCTATGACCAGGTGGAAAAGCACGCGGTGCAGGATTACGTGGATTGGCCTGCAATGAAAGGAGAAATGAGCCCGATGCAGGGGTATTACTTCTTTGCTCCGCAAATTGGTGTGAACCCAACGCAGTAAGGGAAGGCTCCCTCATTTCAAGCATCTGGTGCATCGCATCCTGTGCGGTCCTCACCCCTACATGGGTGCGATGCACCAGCCAGATTCAGATCGTCTTACGGGACTTTCTTTATGAAACTTCTGCCTTTTATCGGCAAACGGGCTTTTCATGCCATTTTCGTATTGCTCGGCCTGTCGATCGTCATCTTCGTGATCGCACGGGTGATGCCTGGCGATCCCGCTCGGGTTGCTGTGGGAGCTCACGCACCCGATTGGGTCGTGCAGGATATCCGGGAGCAGATGCACCTTGATGAACCATTGGTCGTGCAGTATTTCTACTGGCTGCGAGATGCGTTGCATGGCGATTTCGGCGTTTCCCTGGTGACGCGACGAGATGTTGCCCAAGATATTATCGAATTTTTCCCAGCCTCCTTGGAGCTCGCACTCTTTGCCCTGCTGATATCCGCCGGGTTGGGCATCACCTTAGGCACGCTCTCGGCCTGGCACAAAGACAAATTCGTCGATAATCTCGTGCGGGTGCTTTCCTACATGGGAGTGGTCACGCCTTCCTTTGTCTTCGCCATCCTGTTTCTGCTGCTTTTCGGTTATCTGCTGCACTGGTTTCCAACCCTGGGGCGTTTGAGTGAAGATGTGGCCCGACCTCCCACCGTAACCGGTTTTATGACGGTGGATTCTCTGTTAGCGGGCGATATGGTCGCCTTTTGGGATGCGTTGAAGCATTTGGTGTTGCCTGCCTTGGCCCTGGCCATGGGTTCCATGGCTCAGGAGGCGCGCATCACCCGCGCCAGCATGTCGGAAAATCTGAACAAGGATTACATCGCGGCCAGCCGGGCCTTCGGCATTCCAGAACGGTATGTTATGGGACGATTTCTACTCAAGCCATCGCTGATCCCCACCATTTCCATCATCGGTCTGGATTTTGCCGCCAACTTCAGCAACGCGTTTTTGGTGGAACTCATTTTCGTGTGGCCCGGGCTTTCTCGTTACGGCATGAACGCGATCCTTCGCAAGGATTTGAACGCCATTTCCGCGGTCATCCTGGTGTTGGGCGTCGTGTTCATTATCGTGAACATCATCGTCGATATCACCGTCGCCAAACTCGATCCTCGCATTGGTTTACGCTCCGCCCGAAGTGAATAACGCTTCATCCCGATACAACTAGGCTCATGACCCAACAGACGAACCTCTCGTTTTCTGGTTTGAACGCCCAACAAATCAAACAGCTCGAACGTGAAAGTCGCCGCGAGCATTGGGGACGGGCGTGGTACAAATTTTCCCGGAACTCCCTTTCCATCGTGGGTGCGGTCACCATTTTGATCATTGTGTTTCTGGCTATTTTCGCCCCCTATGTCACGCCTTATCCCGATCATGCCACCAAACCCTTCACCGACTTCGCCAACGCCAGCCAGCCGCCAAGCCTGGAACATCTCTTTGGCACCGACGAGATCGGTCGGGACATTTTCAGCCGCACCATTTTCGGATTTCGGTTCTCCCTCAGCATGGGCGTCATCGTCCTCTCGCTGGTGGTGCCGGTGGGCGTGCTGCTGGGACTGATTGCCGGTTACTACCAGGGAACGCGCATCGACAGCATCATCATGCGCACCACCGATATTTTCCTTTCGGTGCCCTCCCTGATTCTTGCCCTGGCCATTGCTTCGGTGCTGGAGCCCAATCTCTCTCACTCGATGATCGCCATTTCGTTGATGTGGTGGCCCTGGTACACGCGCCTTGTCTATGGCCAGACCACCGCGCTGCGCAACGAATTTTTCGTCAGCTCCGCAGAGGTCACAGGCGCCAGTACGGCTCATATTCTTTTCCGCGAGATCCTGCCTAACATCCTTTCGTCCATCTTTACCAAGATGAGCCTGGACATGGGATGGGTGATCATCATCGGCGCATCGTTGAGCTTTGTGGGCCTGGGCGTGCAGCCTCCCAAGCCAGGCCTGGGCACCATGGTGGCCAGCGGCGCCAAATACCTGCCCGATCAGTGGTGGATTTCCCTCTTCCCCGCTCTGGCTATCGTGGTCATCGTGCTGGGTTTCAACCTGTTGGGCGATGGTCTGCGCGACCTCTTCGCCGCGGAGGAAGTGTGACATGACCAGACAACCATTGCTCGAGATCGAAAACCTGCGGGTGGGGTTCAAGGTCTATGGCGGTGAATTGCACGTGCTGGACGGCGTCGATTTCGTCGTGAACAAGGGCGAAAAGGTGGGACTTGTCGGAGAAACAGGTTGCGGCAAGACCACGACCATGAAAGCGATCTTGCGCATTCTGCCCCAACCACCTGGCTTCATCGAAAGCGGCGTCATTCGATTTCACGGTCGCGACTTAATGCAAGTCAAGGACCGAGAAATGAGACACATTCGGGGCCAAGGCATTTCGATGATCTTCCAGGACCCCACCGCCGCGCTCAATCCCGTCTTTACCATCGGCCAGCAGCTGGAGCCGGTCATCAAATACGCCTCACCCGAAAATCGACGCCTACCGCGCAAGGTCATCCGCCAAAAAGCCATTCAAGCCCTTCGAGACGTCTCCCTGGCCGATCCCGAACGCCTGCTCAAAGCCTATCCCGTTCAGCTCAGCGGGGGCATGCGCCAGCGCGTGTGCATCGGCATGGCGCTGGCCACCAATCCAGAGCTGCTCATCGCTGATGAACCTGGCACCTCCCTCGACGTGACCATTCAGGATCAGGTGCTGCGGCTGCTGCATCAATTGGTGGAAGAGCGGGACAGCTCCGTCATCCTCATCACCCACACCCTGGGCATCGTCCGTCAGATGACCGATCGGCTGTATGTGATGTATGCGGGCAATATGGTGGAAACCGCGCCCACGCGTCGCATCTTCACCAACCCCCTGCATCCCTACACCCAGGGCTTAATGGACGCGGTGCCCAAATTGACCGGAGGCGGCGTGGCCCACGGCATTCCCGGACGCATCCCCGACTACCTCCATCCTCCCACCGGATGCCGCTTCCATCCCCGTTGCCCCCACGCCATGGACATCTGCCGTCAGAAGAAACCGTCGTTTTACACCGTCGAGGAGGCGCACCAGGTCGCCTGTTTTCTCTATGACACATCATCCGGGGCCGACTCCGCGCCCGCCCGCAAGGAGGCGCTGGCATGACCGAGGATATTCTCACCATCACCGATCTGAAAAAGCACTTTGTCATTGGTCACAACGGCCTGATCCACCGCACGCCCATAACGGTCAAGGCGGTGGATGGCGTCTCCCTGAGTCTACGGAAGGGAGAGACCTTTGGCCTGGTAGGCGAATCGGGCTCGGGCAAGAGCACCGTCGCTTACATGACCGTGGGCATGTATCGCCCCACCTCGGGCACGATTCGATTTCGCGGTGAAGACCTGTTCGATGGCTCCAAGGAACGCTCGAAACGCCATAAAAAAGAGATTCAAATCGTCTTTCAGGACCCTGGTTCCTCTCTGAACCCGCGCCGCAGCATCAAAGACATCCTGGACCTGCCTTTGCGTATCCATCAGCCGCAAAAGAATCGGTTGGAAGAGATCGTGCGTCTGCTCAGTCTGGTCGAGCTTCCTCCAGAATACATGTACAAGTACCCGCGGCAGTTGAGTGGCGGAGAGAAACAGATCGTCGCCATCGCTCGCGCCCTAGCTACGGACCCATCCATCATCGTCCTCGATGAACCCACTTCCGCGCTGGATGTCTCTATTCAGGGCAAGGTCATCAATCTGCTCATCCGCCTGCAACAGGAATTCGAGCTCTCCTTCCTGTTCATCACCCACGATCTCAGCCTGATGCGGAACGTCGCCTCGCGGGTGGCCATCATGTATCTAGGCAAGATCTGCGAGGTCGCGGACGCCGCAGAATTTTTCGAAAACCCGCTGCATCCCTACACCCAAATGCTGCTCTCCTCGATTCCGGTCCTGACCGAGGAGGAGGAAGCCCTGAAACCGGTCAAGGTCGAATCCCGGGGCGAGATTCCCAGCCCTGTGAATGTGCCGCCAGGATGCAGCTTTCACTCCCGATGCCCCTATGCCGAAGCCATCTGCAAACAGGTCGATCCCGAGATGAAAGAAATTCGCCCCGGACATACGGTGCGGTGTCATCTCTTTGCATCTGACAGGAGTCAAGCTTAGAGGTTTCGCAATCACCAAGGTCGGCGCAAGCGTTGTTTCATTATTTTGTAACGGTTTCATCCTCTTGCGAGTGTGGAGTTCCCAAATGCAGCCCATCAAAGTCATGTTTTTAAATCCCGTTGGCAGCGATGCTTACGACGCTTTCATGGCGGATTGGATCAAGGCGTACAAATATCCAAACACGGAAGCGCACGTGACCTCCTTTGATCCCGCGCGGATTGGCCCCATCACCAATCTGGAGTATCGAACTTACGAAGCCATGGTCACGCCCGAAATCGTCCGCGCCACCCACCAGGCCGCGCAAGAAGGCTTCGACGCTCTAGTCATCGGCTGTTTTTATGACACCGCGTTGCTTGATGCACGGGAGATATCGGGAGAGATGGTGGTCGTAGCGCCTTGCCATGCCTCCATCGAGACCACCTTAACCCTGGCCAATACCTTCTCCATCATCGTGGGGCAATACAAGTGGGTCCATCAAATGCACAATACTGTGCGACATTATGGCTTTGCGGACAAACTCATGTCTTTCCGGCATGTGGATATGAACGTGGTTGAATTTCAACAGGACCATGAACGGACTCGAAACCGCTTAGTGGCGGCTGGTCGAAAGGCGGTGGAAGAAGACCATGCCGAGGCACTCATTTTGGGATGCACCCTTGAAACTGGGTTTTACAAAGAACTGCAGGCCGAGCTTGGCGTTCCCGTCATCGATCCATCGATTGCCGCATTCAAGGCGGCTGAACACGCTGCACAATTGAAACATTTGTGTGATTGGCGGCCTAGTCGCATGTGGAGTTGTGAAGCGCCTCCCGAATGGGAACTGGCAGAATTCGCCCTGTTTCGTCAGCCCTACCAGTTTGGCAACAGAATCGTGGTTCCACGGACATGAAAACCCATTGCATCACCGATAACGCATTCAATCATTCTTATCATCGCAACCTTCTCAGGAGTAAGCCCCATGATACGAGTAGCCACTGATATCGGTGGAACGTTCACCGATCTGGTCTGCGTGCATGCAGACGGTACTGTGAGCACGGCCAAAAGCCATACGACACCCCAGCAGTTTGAACAGGGCGTGATGGATGTCATCAAAGGGGCCGGACTCACTCCCAGCGAATTCATCTCCTTCGTGCATGGCACGACCATTGTGATCAATGCCATCACCGAACGCAAGGGCTCCAAAACCGCACTTATTACCAGCGAAGGCTTTCGTGATGTGCTGGAAATTGGGCGGGGAAATCGGCCCGATTACTTCAACCTCGAATATCAAAAACCCAAACCTTTTGTCACCCGCTTTCTGCGCCGCGAGGTGCCGGGGAGGATCAATTACAAGGGAGAAGAGACAAAAGCGCTCGATCTATCGGACCTGCCCGCGATCCTCGATGATTTTCGCGCCGAAGGGGTAGAAGCCATTGCTGTATGTCTCATCAACTCCTACGCCAATTCGGCGCATGAAGAAGCCACTGTCCAGCGTATTCGTGAGCTTTGGCCCGAGGTCGCCGTGGTCGGCTCATATCAAATCACGCGGGAGTGGCGGGAGTATGAACGCACCAGCACGGCGGTGTTGTCTGCTTACGTGCAACCCATCGCCCATCGCTATCTCGACAATCTTACAGGACGACTGCGCGAAGAGGGCATGACTTGCACGCCTTACATCATGCAATCAAACTGTGGCGTCGATACGGTGCACAATGCCCGGCAGATTCCCATTACCATGATCGAATCGGGGCCTGCCAGCGGCGTGTGGGGCGCCGCGATTTTGGGGCGTTTGATCGGAGAATCGGAGGTCATCGCCCTGGACATCGGCGGCACCACCGCCAAATGCGGCCTGATCACCGGCGGCGAGGTGACATTAAACACCAACTACATGGTAGAACAAACCGAGGTTTTCGCCGGGTATCCGGTGATGGTTCCAGTTGTCGATCTGGTGGAGATCGGCCAGGGGGGCGGCTCTATCGCCTGGATCGATGAGTTTAATCGACTCCATGTCGGCCCACAGAGCGCCGGCGCGGACCCGGGACCGGTATCCTATGGTATCGGCGGCACCGAGGCCACGACCACCGACGCAAATCTGGCGTTGGGACGCATCAATCCCAATTATTTCTGCGGGGGAACCATTGTCGCCGATATGGATGGTGTTAACAAGGCCCTGGACAAACTGGCTAGGCAACTGCACATCAGCCGCCAGGAGACGGCCCGCGGCATCATTCGCCTGGCAAACAACAACATGGTCAACGCCATCAAGCTGATCTCCGTCAATCGCGGCCATGATCCCCGAGATTTTACTCTCATCGCTTTCGGCGGCGGGGGCGGCATGCACGCCTGTACTCTGGCCAAAGAGCTGGGCATCAAGAAAGTCGTCATTCCACACCTCTCCGGCGTTTTCTCCGCCTGGGGCATGTTGTTGAGCGACCTGCGACGCGATTATCTGCAGACGCAGATCGTGGAGTTTAACTCCCCCGAGGCCGCACAACAGATGAGTGATGTGTTTGCCGCCCTGGAGGAGCAAGCCTATGCGGAATTCGAAGCCGAGGGCATCGACCGTTCGCGAGTGAGCTTCATGCGCTACGGACGCTTCCGTTATCAGAATCAGGAACATTCTACGGAGATCGACCTCCCTAATGGCCCGATTACCCCAGACATGATGGATGCTATCTCCGAGCATTTCCACGTGAATTACGAACGGGAATACACCTATCGTCTAGACGCCCCCATCGAGCTGGTCACTTATCACCTCATTGCTATCGCCGAAGTGGATAAACTCAAACCACAACCATTGCCTCCCACCAACGCCCGGTTGGAGGACGCCATCAAAGGCCAACGGCAGGTCGATTTCCTGGAGGAAGGCGTGCATGACGCCACCATTTATGATGGCGCGGCGCTCTACCCTGGCATGCAATTTGAGGGACCGGCCGTCGTCGAAGAGGCCGAAACCACCATTGTCATCCCGCCAGCGATGTCGTGCGAGATCGACGAATATGGCAACTATCAGATTTTGACTGCGCCCCAAGGAGGAAGCAATGCCTAAACATTACGATCCCATTACCATCGAAATCATCCAGAATTCGGTGCAGGCCGCAGCCGATGAGATGTTTGCGGCGCTGAGAAGAACCGCCATGAGCGCCATCATCTACGAAGTGCTGGACATGGGCACCGGCATCACCGATCGCAACGGCGAGATCGCAGGCTCAGGAGCGGGCATTCCTGCGTTTGTGGGCGTGCTGGATAAAACCGTCAAACGCATTCTGGCCAAATTCGATCAACCCGGCGATATCGAGCCCGGGGACGTCTTCATCACCAACGACCCGTACAACGGCGGCGTCACCCATCTGAACGACATGGTGTTGACCATGCCCGTGTTCGCCGATGGGCAGCTCATCGCCTGGACCGCGAATATCGCTCACTGGAATGATGTGGGCGGCATGGTGCCGGGCAGCATGTCCACCGAAGCCACCGAGATCTTTCAGGAGGGCATGATTTACCCAGGCGTAAAACTGATCTCGCGCGGGGAGCCCATCCGCTCGGTATTTGACATCCTGACCGCCAATTGTCGCATGCCCGATTATCTCATCGGCGATCTATGGGCGGGCATCGCCTCGGTGCGGGTGGGCGAGCGCCGCATCTTGGAGATCGCCAACAAATATGGAGTGGATGTTTTCCTTCACGCCCTCGATGAGTACATGGATTATGGCGAACAGGTCATTTTGAACGCGCTGAAGAAGCTGCCCAACGGCGTTTATTCGCTGGAAGAGGCGCAGGATGACGGGCAGATTTGGAAGGTGACGGTGGAGATCACCGATAACGAGTTTATCGTCGATCTACGCGACAACCCTGATCAAAATCCTGGCCCCTTCAATATGAGCGCGGATGACGCCATCATCGCCTGTCAGATTGCGCTGAAGAACGTGACAGTGCCCGACCGCATCGCCAATGGCGGCACCTTCCGGCCATTGAAGGTGAAATTGCGACATGGCAGCATCTTCAATCCCAAATACCCCGCGGCCATGGGCATTTATTACGAGCTCAGCATCCGCCTGCACGATCTCATCATCCGCTGCCTGGCCGAAAACATGCCCGATCAGCTTCCTGCGGGTGGATTCGCCTCCATTTGCGGCACGTTGTTCGGTGGTATCCATCCCGACACAGGGCGGCCCTATGCGGTGATCGAACCTGAATTGGGCGGATGGGGCGGCTCTCCGCGCGGAGATGGCATGCCCGGCCAGTTCTCCGCCTTCCACGGCGAAACGTACAACTGCCCCGCGGAGGTGGCCGAGGCGCGGTATGGCGTTACCGTGGACTACCTCAGCTTCCACGATGAGGATGGCGGCGCGGGGCTGCACCGTGGCGGCAAAGGCGTCCGTATCGACTATCGCATTCGCTCCGACAACGCATGGCTTACGGTGGCGTACACCCGAGACAAGGTGCCGCCATGGCCCCTGAAGGGCGGGCAGCCCGGGTCTAGTAACCACGTCATCATCCGGCGCGCCGATGGCACCCAGGAGCGCCATGCGGTGGTCAGCGGCCTTACGCTGAATAAGGATGACGTGATTCAGATTATGACCGCCACCGGCGCGGGATGGGGCGATCCCATGGAGCGTGACCTGGAGCTGGTCAAAGAAGACCTCAAGAACGGATACATCACATTAGAGCAGGCCAACAAATATTATGGCCTGGATAAACGATCCGCATAGCGCGTCTACACCAACCGACAGGAATCCGTCGAGCTGAGTTGGCACTTGGCGGCTTCCTGTCACGGCAACATAACATGAACGAGCGCATCACGCAATTACAACAATCTTTGATCGCCCACAACGTCGATCTGGTGGCCATCGGCCCGACGAACAACATGCGTTATCTTGCCGGGTATGCCCCTCATCCCGATGAGCGTTTGTGCCTTTTGCTCATCTCGCCCGAGAGGGTTCAGGTGGTGGTGCCGGCATTGAACGCCGAGGACTGGATGATGCATACCGGCATTCCGCCCATCATCTGGGAGGATAGCGCCGGGCCCGATAAGGCGTTGGCCGCAGCGTTGGCCCAGATACCTGCGCTCCGGCGTCTGGCTTTCGATGGCGCCACAAGGGCGGATTTCCTCATGACGTTGCTCACGGCGGCCAGGCCCGATGCCGTGCAATCCGCGGACGCCCTGTTGACCCCGTTACGCGCCCGGAAGTCCAGTGAGGAGATCGAGGCGTTGCAGCGGGCGGCAGCCCAGGCGGATCGGGCCATGCAAGCCGCGATGGCAGCCTGCAAGCCGGGCGTCACCGAGGCTGAAGTGGCCTGGGAGGCGGAGACCGCTTTTCGTCGGGATGGCGCGGAATCGGTTGAGTTTACGTTGATCGCGTCGGGGCCGAACGGCGCTTTTCCGCATCACCACAGCGGCAACCGTGCGCTGCAAGTGGGCGACGCCATCATCATCGACATCGGCGCCTCGCTGAACGGCTACAAATCGGACATCACCCGGATGGTCTTCCTGGGGAAGCCTTCGACAGAGTTCCTGGCTGCTTACAACGCGGTGTTGGAAGCGAATCGGGCAGGAAGAGCCGCGGTGCGCCCGGGCATTCCCGCCCAGGAGATCGATCGCGCTGCGCGGGGCGTGCTGCATGCCGCGGGCCTTGGCGACTACTTCGTTCACCGCACCGGCCACGGCATCGGACTCGATGTCCATGAGCCCCCGTGGATGATGGAGGGCAACGACATGCTTTTGGAGCCGGGCATGACGTTCAGCGTAGAGCCGGGAGTGTATCTGCCTGGCCGTTTTGGGGTACGCATTGAGGATATTGTGGCCGTCACCGAGACGGGCGTGCGCATCCTTACAGGTTTCGAACATGCGTTGGTCGTCAAGGATTTCTGATGATTCACCCAAGGAGATGTTGACATGATCAAACTAACCGTTCTCTACAACCTACCTCCAGGCGCGGACCACGATGAATTCATTCGCTGGCGCACCACCGAACATCAGCAGGAAAACATGGCCATTCCCGGCGTGATCAAAAGTGATTTTTATATCATCCGCGAAGCCTGGCAACAGGAGACGTTGCCCTATCGATACATGACCGAAGCCTATTTCCCCGATATGGAGACCTTCCGCAAAGCGTTTTTCGATCCCGAATACCAAAAGGATCTGGCCGTGGCCCTGCAGCGCATTGCTGACCCCTTGTTCCTTATCTCCGAAGAAGTCATCAGCGAAGAAGCCAAGTAAGCCGCCTATCGGGAGAGACATACCCATGCTGCGACGGTCTATGTTGGCGTTATCCCATAGCGCCACGCTCCAACGGTTGAGTCGTGACTTTCCACCGGCGCGTCGGATGGCGCGCCGTTTTGTGGCAGGAGAACGACGCGAGGACGCGCTTCGCGTCATCCGGCGGTTGAACGATGCAGGAGTACATGTCACATTGGACTATCTGGGCGAACATGTCACCGAGGCGAAGGTGGCGCGATCATGCGTCGACGAATATCTGGCAGTGTTGGAAGATATCACCAGGGCGGAGCTGCAAAGTGGTGTGTCGTTGAAACTTTCAGCCATGGGTTTGCACATCGACGCGGCGTTTTGTTATGAAAATGTGTATCGTATCGTAAAGGCCGCGCAATCCCACCGTCGCTTTGTTCGCATCGACATGGAGGAGGCCGCCCATATCGACGTCACGCTGGACATTTATCGCCGCCTGCGAAACTCATTTGACAATGTGGGCGTCGTACTGCAAGCATATCTTTACCGCACCAAAGAGGACTTGCAGTCACTCCTGAACGAGGGCATCGCGGATGTGCGTTTGGTCAAGGGGGCTTACGATGAGTCCGAGGATGTGGCTTGGCAGCGGCGAGAGGATATTCAGCGATCATTGATCGAACTTTCGCAGATGATGTTAACTCCTGCTGCCCTGGCCCAGGGCGGGCGTCTGGCCCTAGGCTCACACGATGACGCGGTTTACAATGAGGTCATCGCCTTCGCCGAATCACAGCACATCGCCCCCGATCGATGGGAGATACAGTTCTTGTATGGCATTCGCAGAGATGAACTCTGGCGTTTGGTTCGGGCAGGGCATCGGATGCGGGTGTATGTGCCC
>WFTO01000223.1 GCA_015485435.1 Anaerolineae bacterium
CTATGATATAATCTTCTGCTGTGCATACTGGCAATCTGTATGCCCATCAGCCTGGTTTTAGGAGAATTCACGCGTGATCAACCCTCTTGATTGGCTACTCGGCCTCTTCTCACTTGATATCGGCATTGATCTTGGTACGGCAAACACCCTGGTTGCTGTACGGAATAAAGGGATCGTCATCAACGAACCCTCTGTGGTCGCCATCGAAAAAGACTCTAAAAAAGTCCTGGCCATTGGTCGGGACGCAAAAGAAATGGTGGGGCGTACGCCGGCGAATATCGTCGCGATTCGTCCCCTTCGCGATGGCGTGATTTCAGATTTTGACGTCACCGAAAAAATGTTGGAATACTTCATCACGAAGGTCCATGACAGCGTTTTCATGCTGATCCCGCGGCCGCGCGTCGTGGTGGGGTTGCCTTCGGGCGTCACCGAGGTGGAAAAGCGGGCGGTTTACGACGCCGCCATCAACGCCGGCGCTCGCGAGGTTTACCTCATTGAAGAACCTATGGCGGCCGCGATCGGCGCTGGCCTGGATGTGACCAGCTCCCGCGGCAGCATGCTTGTCGATATCGGTGGCGGCACCACAGAGGTAATCGTCGTCTCCCTGCGAGGCATCGTGGTCTCACGGTCGGTGCGTGTCGCCGGGGATGAAATGGATGAAGATATCATCAATTACGCTCGCCAAAAGTACAATCTTATCATCGGCGAGCGCATGGCCGAACAGGCCAAAATTGCTATCGGCTCTGCTTACCCATTGGAGGAGGAGCAGCTCTTCCCGCTTCGTGGCCGTAACTTGATTACCGGCTTGCCCGAGGAGGTGCTTATCAGCTCCGTGGAAGTGCGCGAGGCTCTGAGCAACTCCGTCAACATTATTGTCGACACCGTCCGCAGCGCGTTGGACGAGACCCCGCCCGAGCTCATCGCCGATTTGATGGAACAGGGCATTGTCCTTGCTGGCGGCGGCGCGTTGCTCAAAGGTCTGCCTGAGCGACTGGCCGAAGAAACCAGAATGAAGGTGTATGTGGCGGAAGACCCCATGAGCTGCGTCGCTCGCGGCGCCCAGGCCGTACTCGAAAACCTGCCCATCCTACAGAAAGTGCTTTCCGATACCCAATGGCGTGCGCCAGCCATCCAGTAACCCAGGGTTGAAACGCTGATGACCAGGCGATCAGATTGCCGAAAACCTGGACGCCCAGGCGACTGATTCTTGGATTTCGGACATTTCCATCCATGCGACGTTCTCTATTCCGCCCCCTTATCCTGCCCCTGGTGATATTGGGGGCGATTGTGATCATTGGTCTTGACCTGGCGGGCTTTTTAGGCCCGGTCAATGATGTCATCCACACGGCCATCAAACCGCCCGCTGTGTTCTTCTCCGAAACAAAGCGTGTGGTTGGATCGGGCGTGAGCGCCATTCGTGAAATCGGCGAATTGCGGCAACGTAATCTTGAACTGGAACAACGAGTCAATCAGCTGACCATCGAAAATCTGCGCCTGGCTGAGGTAGAGACCGAAAATGAGCAGTTGCGTTCGTTGCTTAAATTCGCCCAGACCAACCCCTCTTTCGACGTCCGCGGCGGTCAAATTATAGCGCGTGCCATCGGAGATGGCGCCAACCCCTTCACCCATCCCATCCAGATTGATTTAGGCCGGACCCACGGGCTTGTCGTGGGGATGCCTGTCGTGACCGATCGCGGTCTGGTGGGACGTATTGCCAACGTTTATCCCCATTCCAGCGACATCCTCCTCATCAACGATCCGAGAAGCAACATCAATGTCATGACCCAGGCCTCTCGCGCCCATGGAGTCATACGTGGCCGCGTGGGGCAGCTCCCCATCATGGAGCTTATTCCTCCCGATGTGAAAATCTCGGAGGGGGAGATCGTCATCACCTCCGGCTTAGGAGGGCATTTCCCCAAAGGATTGGTAGTGGGCCAGATCGTTGAAGTGATCCGTAACGACGATTTGATGTTTCAGAGCGCGATCATTCAACCCACGGTTGATTTCGATCGTATGGAGTTGGTGTTGGTCATCACCAACTTCCCTCCTGAAGAGGAGGAGCCCAATCCGCCAACGCCGGAGGCAACGCCCGAGTGATCTACCATGTTTTATCTACTGCTTTTCTTTCCTGTCGCCCTGATTCTCGTGGCGTTTCAGTCCGCGATTTTGAACCCGTTATCCATCGCTGGCGGTCATTTTGATATCCTCACGATTTTCTTGGTGCTGCTGACGTTGTATGGCAGTCGCGAGCTGGCTTTGTTATCGGCTATTGTTATGGCCCCCATCGCCGATGCGGTGGCCGGCGTGCCATTAGGCGTCTCTGTATTGCCTATGCTCAGCGTGATAACCCTGGCCCATTGGGGCGGAAAAACCATTTTTGGCGCTCGTTTGGGATGGCCCGTGCTGGTCATTTTTCTGGGCGTGTTGCTTTCCGGCGCCATCACCCTGGTCGAACTTTATTTGCTCGGGTGGAATTTACCCTGGAGCGATCTGGTATTGCGCGTATTGCTACCAACGACCTTTTTGAACGGCCTGGCCGCCTTTGCTGTGTACCTGCCCGTGGTGCTGATCAGCGAGCGACAGGAGTTGCATCTCGAATGACCAAGCATTCACCATCAACAACCACTCGTTTTTGGGTGCTGAGAATTGTGACGGTCCTGATTTTCGTCACTTTGTTGGCCCAATTGGCGCGGTTGCAATTCTTTCAAGGCGCAGGCTATCAGCAAGAAGCCATTGTGAATCGCACTCGCGTCGTCCGAGTCAAAGCCCCTCGTGGGGTCATATACGATCGGGATGGTCGTATCCTGGCCCGTAACACCGCGGTGTATAACATCGTCTTGATTCCCGCCGAACTTCCAGACGATCCCGACTACGAAATCTCTCAACAGAAACGGCGCGCCCTGTTTCAGGAGCTGTACGACATCATTCATGAGAAGTTGGCGGCCCTGCCCCCACCTGTGGTGCCGACCATTGAACCTCCCGACCGTAAAAATCCCAAATTGGTTATCGAGGCCAGTCAGCCGCCGCAGCCCTCGGTCTTGACTGTGGATGAGATGGATGCGCTGGTGTTGGAGAGGGAGTTGGGGAGTGCTTTTCTGCCCATTGTCGTGGCGTCGAACTTGCCTCGCGAGGTGGCCATGGCTGTGGTCGAAGAAACATATCGGCTGCCAGGCGTGCATCTGCAGTTACAGCCGCGCCGCGAGTACCCCTCAGGACTGTTAACATCCCACATTATTGGCTACATGGGGCCGATTCCGAAAGAGCAAGAAAAGGAATACGCCGAGAAAGGCTACGCGCCAGACGCCTGGGTTGGCTGGAGCGATCTGGAATATCAATATGAAGATGTCCTTCATGGCAAGCCGGGCGTGCGCGTCATCGAGGTGGACGTCAAAGGGAAGGAGAAGCGCGTCATCGGCGAGCCCACCGAGCCTGTCTCGGGCAAGAATCTCATCCTGAGCATCGATCTGGAGCTGCAAAAGATCATGTTCGACGCCCTCATCGCTGGCGTCAACCCAAAACGTTCCACCAGCGCTGTCGCGGTGGCGGTGGACCCGCGAACGGGATATGTGTTGGGCATGGTTAGCCTACCGGTGTATGATATTAATGCATTTGCCGATGGCATTACCGAGGATGAATACAACGCCATTGTGAATGCACCGGGTCTACCCCTTTTGGATCACGCCATCACCGGGATTTATCCTCCTGGCTCCACATTTAAGTTGGTGACTGCGGCAGCGGGACTGGAGGAGCAGATCATCTCCAGTAAGACCATTCTCAACGCACCCGGCATCATTTACCTCCCAAACCGAAATTTCCCCGATGATCCAGACCTTGCCCAGCCCTTTGTTTGTTGGATCTACAAATCGGGCGGAGAGCATGGCGATATCAATGTGCTTGAGGCCCTTGCAGAATCTTGCGACATTTTCTTTTACAAGATCGGTGGTGGTTGGCCGCCTGGTGACTTTGAAGGGCTTGGCGTTGAGCAGCTGGCAGAGTATGCGCGCATGTTCGGCTATGGTGAACTCAGCGGTATTGATTTGCCCGGTGAAAATCAGGGCCTGGTGCCCGATCCCAAATGGAAGCGTATCGCCAAAGGAGAGCGTTGGGTGACCGGCGACACCTACAACATGGCCATCGGCCAGGGTGATGTGTTGGCAACGCCCCTGCAAGTCACCATGATGACCGCCGCCGTAGCCAATGACGGCATCCTCTACAAACCCCAGGTCGTGGCCGCCATTACCGACGCCGAAAATCATTTGGTTCAATTCAATCGCCCCGTGGTGCGACGGGAGATCCCTGTCAGCACAAAAAATTTCGAGATTGTGCGTCAGGGGATGTGGATGGTAGTGAACTGGGAGTATGGCACGGCGCCCGACGCCGCATTGCCCGATATCGAAGTGGCGGGAAAAACCGGAACCGCCGAGTTCTTCGATCCCCAGTTAGGTCGCGATCTGGCTGGCAATCTTCCAACCCACGCTTGGTTTACCGCCTTCGCACCTTATGAAGATCCGGAGATCGCTTTAACAGTTTTCGTGTATAATGGAGGTGAAGGCTCCATGGTGGCTGCGCCCATTGCCACCGAGATCCTACAAAAATATTTCGAGCTCAAAGCTCGGGATGAGGCGACCGGCGCACAGTCTCTGCTCGATCAGCTGGAGGCCATTGCCCCATGAATCGACAAAACTGGCGCCAGTTTGATTGGCTGCTCTTCTTCGCGATCGTACTGGTTTCTATCTTTGGCATCGTGATGATCAACAGCGCCATCAAGGGCGATCCCGAATTGGTCGACCTGCCAAAACGTCAGGCGTTTTATTTGGGCGTAGGCATCTTATTGGTGTTCTCGGTGGCGGCATTTAATTACCGCTTGCTGCGCACGCTAAGCATTCCCTTTTATCTATCTGTCTTGGCCTTGTTGGCCATGGTTGGCGCAGCTGGACAGACCATTTTCGGCGCCCAAAGCTGGATCAATTTCTTCGGCCTTTTTCCGATCCAGCCATCGGAGTTGGCAAAAGTCGCGTTGGCGATGGCTTTGGGTGGATATCTGGCCGATAACCTGGACCACATCGGAGAATTGCGCGTGGTGTTTTTCGGCGTTTTGATCTCGCTGCCTATTTTGGCCCTGGTGGCCTTACAGCCCGATTTAGGCACCGCGATCGTCTTGGCGGTTGAAGCGGCCTTCATTTTTTTCGTGGCAGGGCTGCCCATCCGTTACATGGTGGCGGGTTTTGTGCTGGCTCTGCTTAGCGCCCCCCTCGCCTGGAACATGTTGGCGGAACATCAACGCACGCGCATTCTCATTTTCATCGACCCAGCCGCCAATCCCGACGCCTACTTCAACGTCAAACAAGCCCTGGTGGGCGTTGGCTCTGGCGGGTTGCTGGGTAAAGGCTATGGCCAGGGCACCCAAAGTCAACTTCACTTCTTGCGCGTTCGCCATACCGACTTTATCTTCTCGGTGGTCGCTGAGGAGCTGGGCTTCATCGGCGCAACCATGTTGCTTTTTCTTCTCTTCTTCATTATCTGGCGCTTATGGCGCATCGCCGATCGCTCCGAAGACCCCTTTGGCAAATTACTCGTGGCAGGCCTTACCGGCGTCATCCTCTTTCAGACCTTGGTCGTTGTCGGCATGAATATGGGCTTGCTTCCGGTGACGGGTTTGCCCTTGCCATTCGTCAGCTATGGCGGCAACGCCATGCTCTCATTGATGATCTTCATCGGCCTTGCTCAAAGCGTCGCCATGCGTCGGAGCTAAGAAAGCGATTATCCTTTTTTCCTGTCCCTTTGATTACCGTGGCGTCACCCTCATCCCATTCCATTTTCTACTCCTAATCCTATGGCTAAAGACTTTATTCGCGAAATCATTGTTCGAGACATCGAAAACAACCTCTACGATCGTCCCATCACGACCCGGTTCCCTCCGGAACCCAACGGCTTTCTTCACATCGGCCATGCAAAATCCATCAACCTCAACTTCAGTATTGCCGAGGAGTTCGGAGGGGTCTGTCATCTTCGATTTGATGACACGAATCCCGAGACCGAGGACATGATGTTCGTGGAATCGATCCAGCGGGACATTCGTTGGCTGGGATATGACTGGGGTGAGCATCTCTATTTTGCGTCCGACTACTACGAGCAGCTCTATCAATTCGCAGAGGAGCTTATCCGGCGAGGGCTGGCCTACGTCGATAGCCTCAGCGAAGAAGAGATCCGCGCCTATCGGGGCACGGTCACCGAGCCGGGGAAGGAAAGCCCCTACCGCAATCGGAGTGTGGAGGAAAATCTGGACCTGTTTCGACGGATGCGGGCGGGGGAGTTCCCTGATGGCGCGCATGTCTTACGGGCCAAGATCGACATGAGCAGCCCCAATATGCTTCTGCGCGATCCCATCCTTTATCGCATCAAGCATGCGCATCACTATCGCACAGGGGATGAGTGGTGCATCTATCCCATGTACGATTTCGCCCACCCCCTTTCCGACGGCATCGAGCGGATCACGCATTCCCTCTGCACGCTGGAGTTTGAGAATAATCGGGCCATTTACGACTGGTTGGTGGATCACCTCATCCCACCTCCCCAACCCAGGCAGTATGAATTCGCCCGCCTGGAGCTGGATTACACGGTGCTCAGCAAGCGCTACTTGCGACAACTGGTGGAGGAGGGATATGTCAGCGGTTGGGATGATCCTCGCATGCCCACCATTTCGGGCCTGCGCCGTCGCGGGGTGACCCCTGAGGCCATCCGGGCATTTGTGGAACGGGTTGGCGTGGCGAAAACGAACAGCCGCGTGGAGATTGCATTGTTTGAGCATATCATTCGTGACGATTTAAACTATCGAGCCCCCAGAGTGATGGCGGTGCTTGACCCCCTCAAGGTGGTTATCACCAATTATCCTGAAGATCAAAGTGAGATGATCGAGGCCAGCTATTGGCCCAGGGATATCGACAAAGAGGGCTCTCGGCCGGTGCCCTTCTCCCGAGAGATTTTCATTGAACGGAGCGATTTCAGTTTGAATCCCCCCAAGGGTTTCAAGCGTCTGGCGCCGGGGCGCAGCGTGCGTTTACGCCACGCGTATGTCATTACCTGCGATGAGGTGGTGCAGGACCCGCAGACAGGTGAGATTGTGGAGTTGCGTTGCACCTATCTGCCCGATTCCCTTGGCGCGCGACCGGATGGCGTCAAGGTTTGGGCCGCCATTCATTGGGTGGACGCGACTCGCTCCATCCCCGTGGAGGTGCGGCTCTACGATCGGCTCTTCGCCACGCCCGATCCTTACGATTTCCCCGAGGGCGGCTCCTTTCTCGATAATCTCAATCCCAATAGCCTGACCATCATGTCCCATGCTCGCGTTGAACCAAGCATCCTGGATGATCCCCCAGACACCCGCTACCAGTTCGAGCGCCTGGGCTATTTCATCCAGGACAGTGAGGACAGCCGGTCCGATGCGCTGGTGTTCAACCGCATCATCACCTTGCGAGATAGTTGGACGAAGAAACAACAGCAGGTTGCTTCCAGACCAGAGAAGACCAGGCCGCGATCGGCGCCGAAATCGCGTCAGGAAACGCCCTCGCGAACTGGCGAGACCGCATCCGATGCGCGCGCTCGCGCCCGTGCACAGAATCCCGATCTGCAGGCGGCTTACGAGAAGCTGCAGACCCAGGTGGGGCTGAGTGAGCAGCAGGCGGACATCATCACGGGCGACCTGCGGCAGGTCCGATTTTTCCATCAGGCCATGGAGGTTTATCCCAAAGGGCCCGCTCTGGCGAATTGGTTCATCAATCGCCTTTTGCCAGCATGGAAAGATCAACCGTTGGATGCGTTGCCCTTTGGCGGCGCAGAGTTTGCTCGCCTGGTGAAGCTGGTTGAGGAAGGCGTCATCAATACGCGGCAAGGGGAGCAAGTGTTGGCGTTGATGATGGCGACGGGTGAGTCTCCCGAGGCCATTGTCGAGGCTGAGGGGATGCGTCAACTGCGCGATGAAGCCACACTTTTAGCGGTGATTGCGGATGTCCTGGCGGCGCATCCCGATAAGGTCGCGGCCTATCGGGCGGGCAAGAGCGGTTTGCTGGGGTTCTTCATGGGCCAGGTCATGCGCGTCACGCAGGGGCAGGCCGATCCTCAAGTGGTGAAACCTCTCCTGGAAACAGCGCTCCAATCCGACGAATAATCCTTGTATTGAACTATCTATGTCTACCCGTTTGCGCATCTGGCTTACACCCATCGCTCTGGCAGCTATCTTGTTGCTGGCCCTGGCGGTGCGGGTGATATGGGCCCTCCAGCCTCGTTCCATTCGTTGGGATGAACCCGACTATCTTCTTCTGGCTCGATCCATTTTGCGTGGGACGGGATATCGCCTGAATAGTCTGCCCGAGCTGCATACCCCGCCTGTGGGGCCTTATCTGGCAGCACTGGCCGTGAAATTAGGCGCGCCCCTTGATGCGGGCATGCTTGTCTGGCATGTTATCGCGGGAGTCGTGCTGGTGGGAATCCTTTACGGACTGGCCCGCGATCTTACGGGGAAGCGCAGCCTTGGCTTGTTGACGGCCCTTCTCGCAGCCATGTCTAGCGCCCTGGCTGTTCAGCCTCTTTATTGGGGCAGTATGACCGAATCGCTCTTTATGGCGTTCTTGTTTGCAGGGTTATGGGCCATGTGGCGAGCGTTGCGTGTCGCCAGCTGGCGGCCTGCCGCCCTGGCTGGCCTGGCGTTTGGGTTGAGCTATCTCACCCGCCCCGAGGGATTGATCTGGTGGGCCTGGTTCGCCCTGATCCTGGCAGGGGTTACCCTTTATCGACGCCGTCCCTGGCGGCCACTCGTACTCTACCTGTTGCTCTTCCTGCTCCTGGCGGTTCCCTATCTCACATATCTGTACCAACATACCGGCCATATCATCCTCAGCGGCAAGACAGGCCTGACTGCTGCCATGAGCGTGCAGATCGTGGAGGAGGGAAACGCGCTGGGGAATGATTATGGAGCGATGTTGGACAGCACGGGCAAGGAGATTTTATGGTTTTCACCTGAACGTTTTGAAATCAGCATGATGGATGTCGTGCGCGCGGATCCTGCAGGCGCGTTGAGACGCATTATCAGCAATCTTAACAAGGCCGTCCGTCTGGCGTTCGATCCATTGCTGGGACTGGCGCTCACCGGACTATTGGCTTTCGGTCTGTGGGCCAGGCCATGGTCGAGAGAACGCATGCCTGGTGATCTCTTCCTCCTGGCTGCGCTCCTTCCCTTGGGCGTTGTGCCTCTTTTTCATGTCCAAACCCGTCTTTTGGTTCCCTGGACGCCCATCGCCCTGATTTGGGCCGCTCGTGGCCTGCATGTCCTCATGCTTTGGGCGCATGAAACGTTGCGACCCTGGCCACGCCTCCGGGGGCTGGGGTTTTTGTGGGCGGCCGTGGTGCTTTTGGCCGTCGTGTTGTTTCTTGCCAAGGGGCAGATGGCCATGGCCCAGGTCGGTCAACGATCTTATAGTTTTTCACACAATCAGGCGGCGCAATGGCTGGCCGAAAACAGCGACCCGGACGCTGTGATCATGACTCGCAACGCCGAAATCGGCGTCTATGCCGATCGCAATGTCATTCCCTTACCCAACGCCACCTGGCCTCAAATCCTTGAGTATGCACAGGCTCGTCAGGCGCAATATCTGGTCATCGATTCCTGGGAAATGAAAACCGTTCGGCCACAATTGCAGAGCCTGGCCAATCCTGCCACCGCGCCTCCAGAGGTGCAATACATGACAGATTTTTCCGATGCAAATCGTCGGACTTTTATCTACCGATTCCTCTCTCGTTAAATAATATGGCGGTAACCATGACAACTCCTGCACGAACTCGATTCGCCCCCAGCCCAACGGGTTATCTCCACATCGGTGGCGCGCGCACCGCGCTCTTCGCCTGGCTTTACGCCCGCCACACCGGCGGTCAGTTCATCCTCCGCATCGAAGACACCGATCGGAAGCGATATGTGCCCGATGCATTGGAAAAGATTATCGAAGGCCTGCGCTGGCTGGGCCTGGATTGGGATGAAGGTCCGGACGTAGGTGGGCCCCACGGACCTTATATTCAATCAGCGCGATTGTCTATGTATCAGGAAGCTGCGGATTGGTTGGTGGAGCATGGCTATGCCTATCGTTGCTATTGCACCTCTGAAGAGTTGGCTGAGATGCGAGCGGAACAGCAGGCGAAAAAGCAAAAAATTGGCTACGATCGCCGCTGTCGTTGGCTCACGCCCGAAGAACGGGCCGCAAAAGAAGCCGAGGGGCGGTCTTGGGTCATTCGTCTGGCAGTTCCTTTGAAGGGCTCAGTCTCTTTTGAAGATATCATTCGCGGCATCGTGACCTTCGATAACAAAGAGCTACAGGATGCCGTCTTGCTCAAGGCGGATGGATATCCCACCTACCATTTGGCCGTGGTCGTGGATGATCACGACATGGCGATTACCCATGTCATTCGCGGCGAGGAATGGATTTCCTCTGCTCCGCTTCATGTACACTTATATCGGGCGTTTGGTTGGGACTTGCCAGCCTTCGCGCATACTCCTAGCATTCTCAAGCCGAGCGGCAAAGGAAAAATCAGTAAGCGAGACCTGAAAACGCCTGATGGGACCACCATTCCCGTCATGCTCCATCAGTATCCTGAGCTTGGCTATTTACCCGAGGCGATGTTCAATTTCCTCAGCGGTATTGGTTGGTCGTTGGATGATCACACCGAGATATATGATCGGGACACCGCCATCAAGCATTTTGATTTGAAAGATATCAATCCCGCCCCGGCGCGTTTCCCTGCGGAGAAATTGGATTGGATGAATGGGGTTTATATCCGGATGCTTAGTGTGGATGAGTTGCATCGACGTTTGATCCCATATCTAAGTCGGGATCTGGATATTCCTCAAGAGGAGCTAGCCAGGGATGAACGTTTAAAGGTGTTGATTCCCGCGATCCAGGAGCGACTGAAGCGTCTGACCGACGCCACGCCTCTGGTCGATTATCTCTTTACGGATGATGTCGATCTGGGCGATCCCATGAGTCTGGTCCCGCGCAAAACCACGCCCGAGCAAACCGTTGAGATTTTAGAGGCCATCATCGACGTTTTGGAAGACGTTTCGGACTGGGAGGAGGAGACGCTGGAGCGCACATTACGGGCATTGGCTGAGGCCCGTGGACTCAAAGCTGGACAAGTCTTTTCTCCTATCCGTCAGGCATTGACGGGGAAAAAGGTCACGCCACCACTTTTCCCGATTCTGGTGGCTTTAGGCAAGGACATCAGTCTAAAGCGATTGCGGAAGGCCTTAGAACTGTTGAAAGGCACAATAATGGTGCTATAATTTACATTGAACGACTTCACGCTCTCATCAGGAGGCCTGCAATGACTCAGAAATACCTCTATCTCTCCCTCATCCCCGAAGCCCTTATTGTCTCCATGCTTCCTCCGGAGAAATTTGGGGAGTATTATACGGTTGGTGATAAGAAAAAGCACTCGGAACAGGCGATCTTCATCGAGATCGATCCCGAATTCCGGCATCCTTATTTTCGTATTGATGAAGCGATGGCCCGTTGCGTCCCGCATCCAGACGGCAGGCCTAAAAAATCGGTTTATGTGAGCACCTACCGGGTTTTGGAACACATTCCAACATCGGTTATGGGGAAACTTTTCCTTTCTACACGTTACGGGAAAGTGCTTTCCCTGGAAAAAAGTCGAGATTTTCCCGAATACCAACAGCAATACTACCTTTATCAGGAGTTGGCGCCCGTACAAGTGTTGGTGACTACCACATTCAATCCTGTCGAGTTCTATAAATTCCTCACCCATGATCCTGATAGCCTGATCAACTTCCCTGCGATTGCTTTTTTGGACCTTGATTTGGGGAACCTTGACAAGAATCCTGAAAAGGGCGATATCGGCGATTTGCCTTATGATTTTATTACGATTTTACGGGATGCACTCCTATCGTTACGCGATAAGCCCATCAAGGCCAAAATTGTGGATCGCACCCACACGGCGGAGCATCCTTATCGCACCATTGAAACGGGCATTTACATCGGCAATATGGAGGATCTTATTTACTATCCCATGCCCGATCACGAGACTTTGGATCGCGACTATCATGAATGGTGGCGCTCCGCTAATCTGACGCCTCCCCTCTAAAGTGGGAAATACCATCTCTCGCAGCGTTAAGGCGCAGAGGAAATTCCTCGAAAGATCGGTTTGCAGGTGGCAGTGGAGGTTATGCAAATTGCTTGTCATCTGCAAGCTGTAATTTGCCAACCATAGCTATGGCCAGTTTAGTGTGGGCAGCCTCTATGTAAAGATAATGGACGATAGCGCACTTGCACTCGCTATCGTCCATTGGCTATTTTTGAAACATGGGCAGCTATACCAAGAAAGGAGGCGCAGGCGTCGTCTGAGGCTGACAGAGGATGCGTAAGCCCGCTGACCATTTGGGAATGAAAATACACCCGTCCTTTTTCGAAACCGCCCCCCATGACCGTGGCCACAGCTTCATCGTTACGCAGAATGACTTCCGTCGTTCCGGAAATATCGATGATCTGTCAACCGTGAGGGTGGATTCTGGGCTCAACCTTGTCCAATGGTGGGGCTCATGGGCGAAGTCACGTCCCAGAAGATCATGCTGTGTGTGGCCCAGGTATGCATGATGCCACTCATATACGCATACGTATACCCATCGTAGGAGTTTTGGGCTACATCGACATCATAGAGATTCCTGTCATAGATGTTGGCCGTAGCATATATCACCTGGGGCGAGGCGGGATATCATGGAGGTCGAAGATGCTGAAATTACCATTGCCCACTACATACAAATAGCCGTCGGAGTATTTCATGGCTCGTATGGAAAAGGGTAGGGTGGGGTAATTCGTCATAGACGAAATGCTGTGTTTTATCAATAAATTAGGCTGTGGTGATAACAGATGATACACGTTTGAAACACATCGACATGTCATTTTGTCTACTTTATGTGTATGCCATGGCGTTGATGGCTTCTTCTACGGCATGGGCTTTTGTATCCGGCTTGAGACATTGTTGTCATAGAATAAGGAGAATATTTCGAAATTGGCCTCTCATACGCAATCTCGGCTGGCGATGAACCATTTGGCATCCTGTACTCTCTAGCAATTGGAGAAGCTGTTGGTTGTCTTTTTCACACATTTCTGCACATTTTGGCCTCATTCTTTCCTTTTTGATTTGAGATTAAACGTAAGGATGTATGGCCATTCGATAAACAGAATGTCTCGTCCATCAGGAAACACGCCCCGACGATTGCTAAGGGGTTCAAAAAGGTATTTCAGATTCCGCCATGAGGGAGGCGTAAAGGCTAGTCCAGCTTTGCGGCATCTTTGCTCACCGCATAAATTCCCCAAGAACGAGCTGGTATGGGTTATTCTTCTCTTTTAGGATACGTGGATGTAATATATTGTTTTCGCTGCTCGTCTAACTTTTCCCACACCATATCCGGAACGATGGCTCGAATAAGTTGGTGTATGACAGAGCGCTCGTCCGGTGGCAATTTATGAACTTCTAAGTTGGCCTGTTTTCCTCGAGCGTTTATTTGCAATTGACCCGTCTCGCCGCCAATAGAGGGTTCTGCAAGGGACGGTTGATATTGGGTGAAATAGTTTGTTGTGTTCATCCAATTGTTAAGAAGGATGCGAGACGTCAGGTCCGGGTAGAAGGGAACGTCCCACCTAGGACAGGTGGTTGAGGGATAATCGGGCCAGAACAGGATACGCCCCTGATCTTTCGGAGTCACCGTGAGGGTGTATTCGTAGTGATAAGGGGGTGGCATGCTGCCAGAGGCCCACTCGTAGGTGAGAGCAAAATCGTCAGGCAGCAGGGAGCGATACAGTTTCGTCCAGCTTTCTAGCTCAGAGGGAAGGGGATGTGATAGGAAGGTCTCGAGTTCACTGCGCGCAACATACACCACCCCTTCTGGACCGATCACACGACAATCTTCGCCCAATGTCAGCCATCGGTTATGGATATGCTCTACAGAAAGGTTTGGCTCTCGCATTTCATCAATCGAGCTCCATGTGCGACGGCGAGCATATTCAATGGCCAATTCACGCGTGGGGAAACCTGCTATAATCGTCTCATGATCTGGGGCATGCAAGTTAAAAAGGTCACATACGATCACATAGTAGGGAGAGCCTCGCATACGTTGTTGTTCTCTCCTTTATTAGCTGCTTTTATCACAAAATGACTTACTCTTGCAAATATCCTGTTAAGCATAGCAATATTTCAAAACGCTTAAAGATGTCTTGCTGTAATGTAATCGCTGCAGGAACGGCTAATTACAGAACCAGAGATTTCATTATGCTCAAAAAGTCATCTCTTGTTAGTTTGTAGTATGTCGTCAACTCCCGATAGCCTCTCATATGGATGCGATGTCTTGGACGGATTTGCTTGGTTGTTTTTTGTAGCCATCACAATGACAGATATGTCGTATACATAAGCCATCACCGCAACGAAGGGCGGGTTGGAGAGGATGGGAGATGTTGAGAATGGTATTACCTGCCTTTTCACGTGCCACGAAGGCGTCATCGCCCTGGATGGCGTTGTAGGCGCCGGTGATGGGCCACTGCACCACAGTGATATCGATGTTAAATGGAGCCGCGTAGCTGGAGATCAGATTCCACGACTCGACCAGAGGTGTATCGAGAATGGAAACCGAATGCTCGGCATCCGCGGGCGTCTGGCTGAGAGCGACAGGGCATGTTTCCGTGCTATTATCGTTGATGGTGATGGTGTAGGTGCCTGACGTGGTCGGTTGCTAATCGATGTTGATGTCGTGAGTTTCTCCTGCGCTCAGCATTTTGGTGATGGGCTTTGTGCCGATGAGGTCGCTGTTGGCATAAAAGCTACCGAGAGGCCATCGGGTGCATAGCCCGCGCTGTGGTTGGTAATGCTGGTGTCAATGCGGGCTTGTCGGTCAGGTACGGCATTGAGGAATGTCGAAGTCATGGTGGTATTCAGTCAGGATGGCGCACGAAGGATGTAAGCGCCGCGCAGCGTTGTGTTGCCGGCGCTACCCTTCGCCTCCATGCCGCAACTTGTAGCTCCCTTCCATAGCCATTGCCTTGGCTGTGCGGAACGATAGCGTTGCTGACAGACGCGCCACCCTGGCTGCTCAGCTGCAACCCGCCTTCCCCGATTGAACATTTCCCTTTTTGGAGAAAATAGGTGACAATTTTGGCACATACCATCATCACGCACCAGGGGTGTCATGACCAGCAATCGTCTTGTTTCTGCCTTCGACATCATCGGCCCGATTATGGTGGGGCCTTCAAGCTCCCATACAGCGGGCGCAGTGCGCTTGGGGCTGTTGGGGCGGGCCGTTTTGGGCGCGCAGCCCGAACGGGCCGTGCTGGGCCTGCATGGCTCTTTTGCCCGCACCGGTCGCGGGCATGGCACGGATCGGGCCCTTGTGGCAGGACTCCTAGGCATGACGACCAGCGATTCCCGAATCCGCGAAAGTTTAAAGATCGCTGGCGCCATGGGGATGCAGGTTACTTTTCATGAGGTGGATTTGGGAGAGGACGCGCATCCTAATTCGGCGGAGATGGTTCTAAGGGCAGGAAATCAGGAGGTTCGGGTAGTGGGCGCGTCCGTGGGTGGAGGTATGGTGGAGATCCAAGAGATCGATGGCTACGCCATTCGTTTTACTGGAGAGCATGAGGCGTTACTAGTTGCCGCTGAAGATCGTCCAGGCACCATCCACATGATTACCGGGTTGTTCCTGCAATACAATCTAAATATTGCTTTCTCTCGCGTCGAGCGAAAACAGCGTGGCGGCGAAGCGATTCAGATCTTTGAGACCGATGATGCCATTCCCGACGAACTTGTGGCCGCGCTTGAAGATTTCTATTGGGTGCGTTGGGCTCGGCGCATTCCCCGTTTGATAGATTGATGTTACGTGGTCGGCGCGTCGTTCAATGGTTACCGCGTTTTTCGTTGCCGATCCACCAAATATCCGGCCACAGAAAGAGACGCCAATATCGCGGAGAACAGAATACCGGCATACACCAGTTGTAAGTATGAGCTTGGCGAGTCGCCCACCGGGTTGGCTGGATGGCGGATCAACGAGGTGCTACGCACCAGAAAAAGCAAAATGAACGCGAACAGTAATATCGCGATCGCGGAAAATTTAGGGTGATTCACCCACCAAACGATGACCAAAAGGATGGCGCCAATGGCCAGCACTCGGAGGGTCATCTGGGTACGTGGTTCATTGAAATCCACAAAAACGCCCCAGGCCAAGCGAGCGGGAATGATGGAAACGATGAAACCCAAAGCCCACAGACTAAAAGCAATAGCTCCCACCGTCACCATCCACAAATAGAGCTTTTCATTCCCTAATAGATATCCTGCCGCCAGGAGCGCAGCGATAAGAAATACATAGACAGCGGCCTGCGTTAATGAGCCATGGGCGAATACCCATCGGATGATCGTGCCCAGGGTACGCTCGGGGGGCGTGAAAAAAAGCAAAATCAGCCAAAGAGCTGCAAATAAGAGGGATAAAACTAAATAAGGGATTTGTTTGCCAGAAGTCATTTTTTGAGGAACGCTAGAAGGATGGGAGATCGGGAGGCTTGTTTCTTTGGTGATTGGTTATTTTGTTAGAGTGTGCATTGGCGTGTGGTCGGAAATGTCAGGAGTCGTTTGTGCAGCCGTGGCGCGTAGTTCCTGATAAACGCGAGCATACAATGTCAGGCTGATGGTTTGAGAAAGGCTGTACCAAAGCCAGAAAAGAAATCCTGTTCCGACTGAAGCGATAAAAATCACCAGCCAATGCATGGGGGCTATGTCGACAGGCGATGCACCTTGTTCCAGGTTGTTCATCATCTCCAACCAGGGCCCCATCATCATCCATGTGAAGGGTAACGAGAAAAAGCGTATGGCTAGACTCAACCCCAATTGAATCGCCCAAAGCAGCAGCAACACGATGATCATGGGGCCAAGATGGTTGCGGGCCAGTTCCCAGCCTTCTCGGATGGCATCTCCCAGAGGTTTGTCCCCTGCGGCCGAGGCTTGATACATCAGCGGGGCAAAGACGCCACGGAAGAGGCCGTAAATCAATCCCAGGCAAAGCATAATGCCGAAGATGAGAAAAAAGCTACCGATCAGGCTGAAGAAAAAGCCCGGGCTTTCTGTACCACTCATAGAGGCTGTTCCACCAACGAACACGCCGATCACGGCGCCAATAAATAGCAGGCCCAGGAAAAAGGCCACGATCCAGGGTAGTATCCAAAGCATATCCAACAGGAAAAACGCGGCCGCCTTCCGTAGACCCTGCCTGAATCCGCGTCCAAGCTCAACCGGTTCATCATTCCACGCCATGCTTGCCTCGGCAATGAGGGCGCCGCGGGCGATGAGGTTGATGATGTAGCTCAGCAAGCCCAGCACGCCGAACAGACTCAACATCAGCATATAGCCGAGAAGAAATCGTTTAAACCAATCGAACATCTCGTTTTCGGTGATGGCGCCGGAGAGCATGGGCAATGAGGCCATCATGTTCATTTGCCACCCCATGACGCTTCCCATATACATCATGCTGAGTAACGCCGAGCATGACAAGCCGATTGCACTAATGACCCACAATTTTTTCTCTTCCCAAATCAATTTGAATGTGTCGGTTACGATTGCGCCGTAATTCATAACACCCTCAATCGGTTAAGAAATATGAGTGGATGGTTTGGGGAATGTTTTCGGAGAAATGAGATGGCTCTTTCGCCCAGATGATACTATGTTTTGCGCAAATAAAAAACCGGAGGTCCGAAGACCTCCGGCGGAATGTTATTTTTCTTCTTTCTCTCGCTTGGCTTCATCGATGATGTTTTGCGAGAGGTGTTGCGGCACCGGTTCGTAACGTAGGAATTCGATATTGTAAATGCCTCGCCCCTGGGTTATCGAGCGCAGATCGTTGGCATAACGTAACAGTTCAGCATAGGGAACTTCAGCGGTGATGATACTTTTTCCGCGGACCGTGTCCATGCCCAAAACTCGCGCCCGGCGGGTGTTGAGATCGCCCAGGATGTCACCCATATATTCTTCGGGAACGATGACTTCCACCCGGTAGATTGGCTCCAGGAAGATGGGGCCAGCATCCTGGAAAGCTTTCTTGAAGGCTTCACGACCAGCGATTTGGAAAGCGATATCCTTGGAGTCCACGGGATGTTCCTTACCATCGTAAACGGCGACTTTGACCTTAACCACTGGATACCCTGCCAGGACGCCTTCTTTCATCACCTGGCGGATGCCCTTTTCAATGGAGGGCATGAAGGTTGAGGAGATGGCGCCGCCGAAAACCTCCCATTCATACACCAGGTCTTGTTCTTCGGAGCCGGGCTCCACGCGCATATGCACTTCGGCAAATTGTCCGGCACCGCCCGTTTGTTTCTTATGGCGGTATGCAGCCGTCGCGGTGCGAGACACTGTTTCGCGATAGGGCACTTTGGGCATTTCGGTGGTGACATTGACGCCGAATTTCCCTTTCAGACGATTCACGGCAATGGTGATATGAACGTCGCCCATGCCCGACAGGATAAGCTGGCGGATGGAGGTGTCATTGTACCATTTCAGCGTGGGGTCCTCTTCGACCAGGCGGTTGAGCGCGTTGCTGATCTTGGCGCTATCAGCCTGAGAGACCGGTTTGATGGCGACGGCGTAAAGCGGGTTGGGGAATTTGGGCGGTGGAATGACAATGTTGGTCCCTTTCTCGACCAGGGTGTCCCCTGTGGCGGTCACGTTGAGTTTGGCGGCCGCGGCGATATCTCCAGCTGGCACCTCTTTGACGGGCAATTGCTCTTTGCCTCTCAAGGCGAAAATGTGCCCCATGCGCTCTTCGGCCCCCTTGTTCACGTTATACATACGCGAATCAGACTTCAAGGTGCCGTTGAAAACGCGAAACAGGGTGATTCGTCCAACATAGGGATCGGCAATGGTCTTGAATACCAGCGCGGCGGTCACGCCATTGGCATCTCCCGGCAGTTCACCCTCTTCGCCATCGATCAAGGCGGGGTAAGGCGCGGCATCCACAGGAGAGGGCACCAGGGAAAGGATCAAATCCATGGCTGCGCGAATGCCGATCTCTTTGCTGGCCGAACCACTGAAAACGGGCACAACAGCCCCTGCTCGGATCGCGTTCTTCAGGCCTGTGAACACTTCGTCGGGGGTGAGCTCTTCGCCTTCAAGATATTTCATCAATAGTTCATCATCACTTTCAGCGGCGGCTTCGACCAGCGTGAGCTTCGCTTCCTCCAAAGCATCTTCCAGCTCAGCAGGGACATCCCCGGGCGCGCCTTCTGGGCCCAGATAGGCTTTTCCTTCAATCACCGAAACCACGCCCGACAGATTGCCTTCCGCACCAATGGGTAGAAGGACCGGCACGAAATTGCCCTCAAAGGTGTTGTTGAGGGCATCCAACACTCGCTGGAAGTTGGCATTGTCCCGATCCATTTTGTTGATGAAGATGAATCGGGGTTTTTCTTCTTGCTCCAGGTGCTGCCAGGCCAACTCGGTGCCCACTTCGATGCCTGCGACTGCATCTAAGACGACCATGCCCGCCTCAGAGACGCGTAAAGCGCTAATGACATCCCCGATAAAGTCTGGATAGCCTGGCGTGTCCAACACATTGATCTTATGGCCTGACCATTCCACCGGGATCAGGCTTGTGTTAATGGATTGGGAGCGTTTGATTTCTTCTTCGTCCCAATCGGAAATCGTGGTGCCATCCTCGATGCGCCCCATGCGACTGGTCACACCGGTGGCGTGGACCATCGCCTCGGCCAGAATGGTTTTGCCCGAGCCGCTATGTCCCATCAGGGCGATATTGCGGATCTTATCGCTTGGGTAGACCTTCATCTGTCCTCCGTGTTTTGAAGTGTTCAATTGTCAGTGAGCGGTATGCGGTTGCGGTGAACAACGGCGCGCTCATTAGTTTTTTCTGTACGTGGCAAATGGTCTGTGTCGACCAAAAGAGAGGGCATCAATGCTTGCAATCATAAAGCCGATCTTGGTTGCATGATCCTTCTAAAGAGCGCCGTGTTGAATGTTAGGCCGTTGTAAAGAAGGTTGGGCTCTCGACATTGATGCGGCTTTGCGTCCAAAAAGAACCGCCAGCAGGCCCTTTTTGAGCCGGGCGGTCAACCAAAACATTGTAAGTCATCCCCAAACATGTGTCAAAATTTATGGTCTATTTTGGAGATTGTTCCATTTCATGACGGC
>WFTO01000224.1 GCA_015485435.1 Anaerolineae bacterium
GCGGGGTGTTGCATCCAGCCAATAGGAAAAGGAGCAGCATGAGCGGTAGCCAGTGAAGCAAGCATCTGCCCTTCCATGGGTGACTTTGCTCCCAAAGCCATCTGTCTCTCAGGACCACAATAACGATTTCTCCGTCTCTGGATCAAAGAATTGCACGCGTTGGGCGTTGGGTTGTAGATACACGGTATCGCCGATTTTTAACCCCAATTCCGGATCGGCCAGAACGCGTAAATGTACATTGCCCACAATGACATCGATCAAATCGTCTCGACCCAATGGTTCAATGACATACACCTCTCCCGCAATCCCCTCTGCGCTCAGGACGATGTCTTCAGGCCTGATTCCCATGATTACAGAGCCACGGCCAGCCGCGGGCTCCGCCCTCTCCGCGGGGATCTCCAATGCAAATTCCGGGCGACGGGCTACAAACCGATCCTGTTCTCGCAACACCTCCACATCCAAAAAATTCATCGGGGGGTTGCCGATAAATCCGGCAATAAAGAGGGTGGCTGGCTGATCATACAGCACGCTAGGCGGGGCAAAGGCTTGCAGGTGTCCATCTTTCATTACGGCAATGCGATCGGCCATGGTCATGGCCTCCACCTGGTCGTGGGTGACATACACCGACGTGATCCCGAGCTCAAGTTGAAGGCGTTTGATCTCTGCACGCATCGTCAGACGGAGGCGCGCATCGAGATTGGAAAGGGGCTCATCGAACAACAACAAATCGGGCTGCTTGACCAGCGCCCGGCCAAGCGCCACGCGCTGTTGTTGGCCACCAGATAGCTGGCCAGGTTTCCGGTCCATCAGCTCACCAATCCCCATCATCTCGGCGATGCGTTGTGCGCGTTCACGCATCTGTTTTTCAGGCATTTTCTGTAGCTTCATAGGGAAGGTCAAGTTTTCATAGACCGTCATGTGAGGGTAAAGCGCGTAGCTTTGAAAAACCATGCCCACGTTGCGATCCTTGGGGGGCACTTTGTTCATAATGCGATCATCGAATTTGATGATGCCTGCCGTCGGTTTATAGATGCCCGCAACCATGAGCAGCGTGGTGGTTTTCCCGCAACCGGAGGGGCCGAGAAAAGCGACAAATTCACCATCCTCGACCTGGAGATTAATGTCTTCGGCGCCCACCACGGAGCCCCATTTTTTGGTGAGATGTTCGAGGGTTAATCGCATGGATGTGACTCCTTCAGGATGTCTAAAAATTGCAACTTGTTTCGGGAATGAATTGGCTTGTTCGAGGGGGACCAAATGATGCGTTGGGGAGAATACGGGGTGATTCCGGCATGGTTAGGAGCTGCCTTTGGTGCCGCCAGCAAAGATGCTCAGGAGATACTCTTGCGTAAAAATGAAGAAAATGATGACGGGAATCAGTTGGAACAGCCCCACGGCCGCTACCTGGCTGTAGTTTACGGGTGCGGTATCGCTCAGCAGACTGTTTAAGTAGGTGGCAATCGTGCTTTTGTCTTGCTGAGTCATGTAAGTGTAGGGGATGAGAAATTCGTTCCAGCCCGAAATAAAGGAAAAGATGGACAGGGCGGCGATGCCCGGCTTGATTTGGGGCAACAAAATCTGCCACCAAACGCGGAAGCGGGATGCGCCGTCGATGAGCGCGGCGCGTTCGATATCCCAAGAGATATGATCAAAGAACCCCTTCATAAGCCAGATGCCCAGGGGCAGTTGCAAGGCCAACATGACCAGGATGACGCCACCCAGGGTGTTATAGCCAAATCCGCCAATGATGGGGAGATCACTGCCAATGATGGGAATGCGAGAGATCCATCGCAAAACAAAATAGATGCTAATAAGAAGGGTGACGCTCGGGAACGCGTGTAGAATTAACGTGACTCCCAGAAATGTGCGACGCCCAGTAAAACCAATACGCGACAGGGCGTATCCTGCCAGCGCCGATACGGTGACAACGCTGATGGTCAGCCCTACAGCTAATACGAAGGAATTGAAGGTGACCTGCCAGATGTTCGGGTCTTGCCACAGGAAAGACCAGTTTTTGAGGGTGAGCCCACCGAAATTTCCGGCGTCATCGACCGGAATCAAGCCATAGGTGCGTTTGGAAAAGGTTGATATCAAAATCCAAATGTAGCCAACGACAATGGGCACGGTGATGATGAGCAGGATGATGTTGAAGAGCAGACGGCTCGCTCGGGTTGTGCCGGTTGTCAGGGGATGATCATCCATCTGAATACTCCAAAAAGAGGATGGGTGGGAGCCGAGAGGCTGTGCTCAAACTGAAGCACTTCGAAGCGACTTACAGGGCCTCGATCTTGGGCTCTTGAATGAGTTCGTTGAACTGGAAGTAACGCATATAGATGATGGCCATCACAATGCCAATGATGACCAGGACGGTGGCCAGAGCGGCTCCGAATCCCCATTGGAAATTGCCCCAATAGTTGTTCAGCGCCCGATGATAGGCCCACAGGGACCAAACCTCCGTGCCAAATTGGCCATCTGTTAACAGCAATATCTGTTCGAACGACGTCAACAAAGAGAGCGTTTGGTAGGTCGTGACGAAGAGGAGGGGCCAGCGGATCATCGGTAAGATGACATAACGGATGCGTTGCCAGATAGAGCAACCATCCACTAGGGCTGCGATGAGATAATCCCTGGGGATCGACTCGATGGCTGATGTAAAAATGATCATGCCGAACGAAGCGCCAATAAAGCCGTTGGTTAAAACGACAAACAGCCAGGGTTTGGCGGGCAACCAGTTGGTGGGCTCAACGCCCAGGGGAACAAGAAGGTGCTGGTTAAGAATGCCATAGGGCGCATCTGCGGCGATGTACTTCCACATCATAATGTAGACCACAGAGGGTGTGAGGCGAGGCAGCAGCCAGAGCGTGCGGTAAGTGAAACCTGAGCGTTTGGGGATGTGAGTGGTGATGATGGCGATAATCAACGCCATGCCTACGTTGAACAG